>JAWCKY010000079.1:0-9765 GCA_038851365.1 Hadarchaeales archaeon (SeqCode) | reverse complement strand
GGATAAACCTCGATAAGTACAAAAACCTGCGCCGAGAGATCGACGAGGGCTGGATAAACCTTCACCCAATCCAGCGGGGCGGGATACTTCCGCCCGAGGCCAAGCAAGCCCTGCTCTCCTTCGCCGACGGATACAGCATCTGCGATTACTGCTTGGAGGGGCGCGTCGACCTCCTGAGGAAGCCGCCGGTAGAGGATTTTGCCAAAGACGTGGCGAAGTTCCTCAACATGGACGAGGTGAGGTTCACCTCTGGCGCCAGGCACGCGAAGTCGATAATCTTCGGCTGCCTTGCGGAGCCGGGCGACACCATCGTCATCGACTCGCTTTCACACTACACCACCTACATCGCCGCCGAGCTGCATGGCCTAAGGATAGCGGAGGTGCCGCACACGGGTTACCCCGAGTTCAGGATCGAGCCCGACGCCTACGCGGCGAAGGTCGAGGAGGTAAAGAGGGAGACCGGCAAGCCCCCCGCGGCGATCCTGCTCACGCACGTGGACTACAAGTACGGAAACCTCGCCGATGCCGCGTCGGTCGCGAGGATAGCTGAGCAATACGATGTGCCCTTCATCCTCAACGCCGCCTACACGGCTGGCGTCATGCCGGTGGACGGCAAGCAACTCGGCGCGGATTTCCTGACCTGCAGCGGGCACAAGTCATGGGCGGCCTCGGGGCCCATAGGCATCCTCGCTACGACCGAGGAGTTCGCGGACAGGGTCTTCAGGAAATCCTCGGTGCGAGGGCCGTGGAGCGGGCGGACCTTCCCCAAGAAGGAGGTATGCCTGTTCGGCTGTCCCCCCGTCTTCGGCGCCCCCATAGTGACGCTGATGGCCAGCTTTCCGCACGTCGTCGAGAGGGTGAAGCGCTGGGAGAAGGAGGTCGAGAAGACGAGATGGCTCGTTAAGGAGCTGGAGAGGATCGAGGGCTTCCGCCAGCTGGGCGAGCGGCCGAGGAGACATACCCTCGCCACCTTCGAGTCGCCTTCCCTCCATCGAGTCGCGAGGGAACACAAGCGACGCGGGTTCTTCCTCCACGAGGAGCTCAGGAAGAGGAAGATAGCCGGCATACACCCTGGCATGACCAAGCTGATAACGCTGAACACCTACGGCCTGAGCATGGACCAGCTCCGAAGGGTCGCGGACGCGTTCCACGAGATAGCCAGATCTTATAACATCGAGGTCAAGTAGGCGCCGAGGAACGCTGGCCCGTGCGGCCGTGCGAAAGCCTTGTAAATACCGTGCACAAATGAGACCTCTGCGGTCTAAATGGGCCTCGCGCCATTGATATCCTCGTTCAGCATCGTCGCCCTGGCGGAGTTCGGCGATAAAACGCAACTCGCCGCCATCACTCTAGCGACGAGGGGCAGACCGCTTCCCGTCTTTTCCGGGGCCATGCTCGCCGTCCTATTGGTGGATGGCCTGAGCGTGCTCGTCGGCGGGGCCCTGGCCGAGGTGCTCCCGACGAAATGGATGGGCGTCGGGTCTGGCCTCGTATTCATCTTCTTCGGCATCTACACCCTGCTCCATAGGGATGGCGGGGAAGTCGAGATCGTCGGCCGCAAATCCTCCCTAGCCACATCCTTCTCGCTGATAGCCCTAATGGAGTTGGGCGATAAGACGCAATTCGCTTCCATAGCGCTGGCGGCTAGATATGGTTCACCGGCTCTGGTCATCGTTGGGATCGCCCTCGCTTATCTGCTCACGATGGGTACTGGGGTGCTCCTCGGGTCAGGACTCCTCAAGCTCTTGCCGGCGAGCTATTTGAGGATATGTTCCTCCGCGATCTTCATCCTGTTCGGCATTTCCTTCCTGTTTAGCGCGGTCGCTGGCATGGCATCGTTTTAGCGGGGCTACTTCACCCGCTCGAGGATTATCGCCGGACAGACCTTGGTGACGCCCTCGAGTCCCCCGATCTTCCTCGTGACGATGTCCGTGAGCTCGCGGTTGTCGTGGGCCCAGACCTCCACCATGATCATGTGGTCGCCGGTCGAGGTGACGACCGACTTCACCTCCTCAAAGCCCGTGAGCTCCCTCACGATCGTCAGATACTTGTCTGGCGTGACGTCCAGCCCGACGAGGGCGACGGCGTTGTAGCCCAGCTTCGAGGGGTCCACGACGATGGTGTATTTTTCGATTACCCCCTCCCGCTCCAGTTTTCTGACGCGCTTCCGCACAGCGGACTCGCTCATCCTGAGCTTTTTCGCTATCTCCAAGAAGGGCGTTCTCGCATCGTCTTGTAGGGCTTTTATGATTTCGAGGTCCTTTCCGTCCGTAATCCTCACCTTTTGGACGAATTTCGAACCATAAATTTATTAAATAGTCATTATATTTATACTTTTGGGAAGAAAAATGGAAGAAAAAGCCCCAAAGACGACTAATTATGACAACATGGCCGACGAAGTGAGGAAGGCCATTCTCACCGCGCTCGCCGAGTTTAACAAATGGCATGGCCCTGAGGCAAACGCTGAAATCGCGGCTCTCGGCCCTTCCCGCGTGATAGCAGAGTTGACTGGACCATATTGTGAGACCTGCGGGTTTTACGATTACCTCGACGACCTGAAGCTCGAGCTGGAGAGGGAGCTTAGGCAACCATTGCGGATCGCTTCGCTCGACAAGCGCCTCGATGGTTGCGCGATCGTTTACGAGATCGGGGGCCATAGCGATGGATGAACAATATAACTGCTTGTTCTGTGGGGAAAGGGTAAACAAGCGAGCAAGGCTGCGAGATGGGGGCAGGGCGAGCTTCTGCGACTCTTGCTTGCGAAAACTCGAGCGGAAAGGGTTGCTCAAAAAGCTCGCCGACGGCACCGTGGAGCTGAGGAAGCCCTTGATGGAGGTAATAGCCAACTATCGATGATGCAAGGGTATAAGACCGTCGGCGGAGAGGAGAATTGGAGGTGGATGTTTGACCCTGTGGAGGTGCGGTGTCTGCGGGTACATCCACGACGGCGACCGGCCTCCAGAGAGGTGCCCCAATTGCGGCGCGCCGAGGGAAAAGTTCGAGAAGCTGCCGGACGATAAATCCCAACTGGTGACGAGGTCTAGGTTCACCAACGACTTGCACGTGCAACTGCAGAGCCTCCTCAGGGAAGTCATGGAAGTAGCGCGCATGGGCATCGAGGACAACTTGGACCCGAGATGCCTCGAGATATTCACGCAGGCGAAGGAACTGGCGTGGATGCTCAGGCAGAGGTCGAAGGCCGAGGTTCAAGCACACGTCGGTAAAGGGAAGTGGGGGTGAGGCGGTGGACAAATGGGTGTGCACGGTCTGCGGATACGTCTACGATCCGGCGAGCGGCGATCCGACCGCCAACGTGGAGCCAGGCACGCCGTTCGAGGATCTACCCGCGGACTGGGTCTGTCCCGTATGCGGCGCCTCGAAGGATATGTTCGAGAAGATGAGGGGTTAAAGGGGCGCCCTTTCGCGAGGCTTGAAGCCAACTAAAGGATGGGAGGTGGTAGCGTGACCAAAGAGGAGATAGTTAGGATGTTAAACCAAGCGCTGGAGCTGGAGCATGCGGCCTACGTGCAATACCTGAGCCATGCCGAGCTGGTGGACGGCCTGAACGCGGAGCCGATAATAGCTAGGTTACAGGAGATCGCCGGAGACGAGGAGAAACACCAGAAGAAATTCAGGACCCTAATCAGTGACTACCTAGGAGGAGTGCCCTCTACCGGAATAGCCAAGACCTACCCGGCGAAGACCATCGAGGAGATCTTAGAGATAAATCTAAAGAACGAGAGAGAGGCGGTCGACTTCTACAAGAAGATACTCGAGAAGATCAATGAGGAGAAAGACAACCTTCCTTACGAGTTCTTCCAGCTGGAGCACGAGGTAAGACACATCATCATGGACGAGCAAGAGCACATCGCCGAGCTTAAGATCTTGCTGGCGATGAGGTGACAGCCTTTTAGCGTAGAACAAAAATACCATCGATCGTCGTTGAGAAGGGGACTAGATGGGCAAGGCGATCGAGATCGCGCCGGGAATTTTCTGGGTGGGGGTAGAGGACTGGCACCGAAGGATGTTCGATGCCCTCATCCCCCTCCCCTACGGTACCTCCTACAACTCCTACCTCGTGGTCGGCGAGGAGAAGGTCGCCCTAATTGATACAGTAAACCCCGGCTTCGAGCAGGAACTCCTCGAGAAGGTCGAACAGATCGTGGAGGCGGAGAGGATCGACTACGTGATCATGAACCACGCTGAGCCTGACCACGCCGGCGGCATACCGACGATCCTCTCGAGGGCTAAAAATGCGAAGCTCGTCGCGACGAGGAAGGGTGTGGAGATGGCCGAGGTATTGTACGGCGTGGCGGCGGAGAGAACCGTGCCCGTAAAGGAAGGCGACACTCTAGACCTCGTCGGAAAAAGTTTGACGTTCATCGAGGCCCCTTGGCTCCACTGGCCAGAGACGATGTTCACGTTCTGCCGAGGGGTCGGCGTTCTCTTCCCCTGCGACTTTTTCGGGTCGCACTTAGCGTCGAGTAGGCTCTTCGACGACGAGGTAGGGGACATCCTCCTACCCGAGGCCAAGCGGTATTATGCGGAGATCATGATGCCGTTCTCGCGGTTCGTGGCGATGGCGCTGGACAAGATCAAGGAAATGGACATAAGGATGATTGCCCCGAGCCATGGTCCGATCTACAGAAATCCGAAGAAAATCATCAGCGCATACGAGAGGTGGGCTCGCGGGCCGCTCAAGCGCAAGGCGTTGATCATCTACGTCTCGATGTGGGGAAATACCGAGACGCTGGCTAAGACCATCGCCGATGCGATCTCGAGTGAGGGCGTCGAGGTCGTGCCTTACGACGTGCTCAAGGCTGACCTCTCGCACATCGCCAGGGATCTCGTTGATGCCAGCGCGATCGTCGTGGGCTCCCCGACCCTGCTAGCGGGCACGCATCCTCTCGTGGGCTTGGCGGTAAGCCTCGTGAGAGGTCTTAGACCGCGGGCGAAGCTTGCGGCAATCTTCGGATCCTACGGATGGGCTGGCGGGGCCGTCCACCAAATAGAAAACCTCTTGCGACAGGCTGGCCTTGAGGTTGTTGGCACCTTGAAGGTGAGGGGAAGACCATCGAGAGAAGACTTGGAAAGCGCCGTGAACTTGGGCAAACTCATCGCGCAAAAGGTTAAAGAGACCACGATCGAAACTAACTCGTGATCGAATGGCCCGAAGACATCCGCCTGTGAAAATTTACACCACCCCCACCTGCCCCTACTGTGCGATGGCGAAGGCCTTCCTGCGGGAGAACGGGGTAGAGTTCGAGGAGATAAACGTGGCGGGCGATGTCTCCGCCGCTGTGGAGATGATACAGAAATCCGGTCAGATGGGCGTGCCGGTGCTTGACATCGGCGGGGAGATCATCGTCGGCTTCGATAGAGAGGCCATAAAAAGGGCCCTCAAGCTACCCTAAGCCTTAAGGGACAGGGATGTACGAGCTGATAATAATTGGTGCGGGGCCAGCCGGGATAACGGCCTCCATCTACGCCGCTAGAAAGCGGGTGAACTTTCTCGTGTTTACCAAAGATATCGGCGGACAGGCGGCACTTAGCTCGGACATCGAAAATTACACGGGCTACCAGTACATAACCGGACGCGAGCTAGCCGAGAGGTTCGAACAACACATGCGAGAATTTCAAATCGAGGTGAGGTATGAGGAAGTCACGGGAATCACAAGGGTTGAAGATGGATTTGAGGTGAAAACCGATAAGGGCACCTATAGATGCATGGCGCTTATCATCGCTACCGGTGCTAGACCAAAGATGCTAAACGTCCCTGGCGAGCGAGAATTTAAAAACCGTGGGGTCACTTACTGTGCGACCTGCGATGCCCCCTTGTTCGCGGGTAAAGACGTGGCGGTCGTGGGGGGAGGTAACTCCGGCTTGGATGCAACCCTTCAGCTCATGAGAATAGCGAACAGGATCTATCTCATCGAATTAGGACCTGAGCTGCGCGGCGATGAGGTGATGTACGAAAAGGTCAAGCGCAGCGAGAAGGTGACGATCCTCACCAACACCAAAGTGCTCGAGATCCTCGGTGATAAATTCGTGACTGGTATCGTGATCGAACGAAAAGGTAACAGGGAAGTGCTAAAAGTGCAAGGAGTTTTTATCGAGATAGGCTACATCCCCAACTCCGATCTCGCCGCCGGAATCGTCAAATTGAATGAGAAGGGCGAGATAGTCATCGATGACCGTTGCCGGACGAGCGTAGAGGGGATCTTTGCATGTGGCGATGTTTCAAGCGTAGTGCAGAAACAAATCATCGTGGCGGCCGGAGAAGGAGCAAAAGCAGCCCTAGGCGCCTACGAATACCTGCAGAGGCTGAGACGACGTCCATAATTTTTCGGCGAGAAAAATCCGGCATGAAGGTGGATCAGAAAATTACTCCAACGAGATCGCCCTTGCCCAAATATTAATGAAGAATGCGGCCTCATGGCTGGATGGTATGTCACTTGAAAAGTCAGCTCAATGACCAAGAGCTCATAAAACTGGTGTTTAGGCAGAACCCGCCGCTAGCGTCGAGGCTCAAAAACATCATATGGAAGTACGCGCGCGCGGTCAAGGAGAGGGAGAAATGCGACGCGATCAAAATAATGAACTTCTGCGGCACCCACGAGTGGACCACCGCCTACTATGGGCTAAGGAGCCTCGTCCCTCCCTTCTTGGAGTTGATACCGGGCCCGGGGTGCCCCGTCTGTATAGTTCCCTCTTATTACGTAGAGGTCACGGTGAAGCTCGCCCGAGAGGGCATGAGGGTCTATACCTACGGCGATTCCCTGCGACTGCGCAGCGCTCGCTCGAGCTTCCCGGCGAGCCTCCTCGAGGCAAGGGCCGACGGGGGCGACGTTAAGGTCGTCTACAGCTTCTTGGATGCGGTGAGGGACTCGCGGGAGCTCGGGAAAGAGAGCGTCTTCTTCGGCATAGGTTTCGAGACCACGGCCCCTAGCTACGCGCTGATGCTTAAGGATGGAAAGGTGCCGGAGAACCTCAAGTTCCTCAGCGTCTTGAGACTAACTCCTCCAGCTATGGAGTACACCATCGAGCACCATAAGGAGCGAGGACTCCCGATAAGAGGAGTGATAGCGCCGGGCCATGTCTCGACCATAGTCGGTGCGGCGGAGTGGGAGTTCCTCCCAAAGGTGTACGGCCTGCCGACGGTGGTCGCTGGATTCGAGCCAATAGACGTGCTCATGGCCATCGCGCAGATCTTGCTGATGATAAAGGAGGGCAAACCAGCGGTGAAAATAGAATACAAGCGGATAGTCAAATGGAACGGCAACGAGTACGCTAAAAGGTTGATAGAAGAGGTCTTCGAAAGGGCAAGCGCAGCTTGGAGAGGGATGGGCTTCATACCTCGAAGCGGCCTCAAGCTCAAGGATGGATTTTACGAAAAGTACGATGCGCTAATGCATTTCGACCTGCCTGACCTTACGCCTGAACGTTCGATGTTCGCCCGAGCTCATTCAGAGGTGTCTGCCGAGGGCGACCTCCCGCCAGGCTGCAGGTGCGGGGAGGTGATCATCGGAGCCGCGAGGCCGACCGAATGTCCGCTCTTCATGAAGGGCTGCTCGCCTATGAACCCATGGGGGCCCTGCATGGTGTCGGCAGAAGGGGCATGTGCCATTTGGGCAAGATACGGCAAATCGAAACTCGAGGCGCGAGGTGGCTGACGTGTGCTTAGGGGTCCCAGCCAAGGTGATAAGCGTCGATGGCCTTACCGCCTTGGTGGACTTCGGCGGGGTCAGAAAAGAGGTGCTCGTGGCTGCCAGCGGGATATCGCCCGGGGACCTCGTGGTGGTTCATGCGGGGATGGTGATAGGTAAGCTCAGAGAGGGGGACTTCTTGGAAAACGTTGCGCTGTACCGCGATATCAGGGCGCAGGAATTAATGGAGGGGGGACTTGATGAGAAGGCCGCTGTCGAGAAAGCGACGGATGAGATGAAAGAGCTGTTGAGCTCGCTTGGGTTCTCGATCGCGAACATTAAATCAAAACCTAGCCCAAGTAACGATTTTTGATGTACTTTTGCGGCGCAAAAAAGAAATAAAAATCGATCTAACTAATCGCTACGCTCGACGGGAAAGTATTTTGGTAATTTTTTCCGCTGCCCTCTTTATGTCCTTCATGCTCTTTGCCCCGGCGCACACGCCCTTCCCCGACACGAACAGCAACACCACGACCGGAGGATCGTCTAGCCTGAAGACAAGACCTGGGAAGACCTCGGGCTCGTACTCCGTGTTCTCGAAGCTTCTAGCGATCCTTTCCAAGTCGAATTCCCTTCCGAAGTCGAAAGAGGCGACCATGTTCTGCACCTCAACCTTTGGCTCGGATTTTATTTTAATGCCCGCCTTCTTGAGTTTCTTCGTCAGCTTTTTTATCGCCAGCAGCGCATCGTTCATGCTCTTGGCGCCGACGCAGTTCATCTTGCCGGACGCGAAGATGAGAAACGACGCCGGTGGCTCCTCGGATTTGTACGCTATGCCGGGGAAGACCTCGGGATCGTACCTAGCGCCGTCTAACGACTTCGCCAGTTTTTCGAGGTTAAACTCCACATCCTCATACGTGACCGAGAGCACGATGTTTTGGATTTGCGTTTTAACTTTAGCCATCTTTACCCCCCAAGTTTTGCGATGAAGGAGGTTTCCCTGTTGCATCGGATAACCTTTGCGGTATCCATTTTTGATCGTTCGTCGATCCGCCGACGCTTGACGTCATCGCCACGCTCAACAAATCCCCTGCCATATCTTTCTGTTTGTTTTTTATATGCTTTTTAAGTGGGAAATTCTTTCGACCCTATCTGCTGGTGAGCCCAAAATCGGGTCTAAACTTTATAATTGCATCGAACCTAACGATAGGGGGTGAGCAATTGGCGATAACCGTAAAGTTCTTCGCCAGCTTTAGGGAAGCCACCGGGAGAGAACAGGAGATCGTCGAGAAAGCGGCCGATGTGGCATCGCTGCTCGAGGAGCTGACGAAAAGATTCGGAGATAAGCTAAGTAGATTGCTCTACGAGCCGGGCACGAATAAACTGCGCGATACCGTCAATATCCTCGTAAACGGTCGAGGGATAAACCTGTTGAGCGGGCTGCAGACCAAGCTGAGGGACGGCGACGTGGTGGCGATCTTCCCGCCGGTTTCTGGAGGGGCAACGTTGACACCGGAGGAACTGGAGCGGTACAACCGCCAAATCATCATCTCGGGCTTCGAGAAACGGGGACAGCGAAAGCTGAAAAGGGCGCGAGTGCTCGTGGCCGGGCTGGGTGGCCTCGGCAGCCCAGCCTCCGCTTATTTGGTCGCGGCTGGCGTTGGACACCTTACCATCCTAGACGCCGAGCGGGTGGAGCTGAGCAACCTCAACAGGCAGATACTGCACTGGAGCTCGGACGTGGGGCGACCGAAAGCAGCGTCGGCGATCGAGAAACTATCCAAGATGAACCCAAACGTGGAACTGGAGAGTAGGCCGGAGGCGGTGACGCGAGAAAACGCGGACGAGCTCGTGGGAAGTGTAGACTTGGTCATAGATGGCATGGACAATTACCACGCCCGCTACCTGCTGAACGAGGCCTGCGTGCGAAGGCAAGTCCCATTCATCCATGGTGCCGTCGAGGGCTTTATGGGTCAAATGACCACCATCATACCCGGCGAAGGGCCGTGCCTCAGGTGTATTTTCCCCAAGGAGCCGCCCTCGGCGCAGGTCCGCCCGGTCTTGGGCCCGACGCCGGGAGTGGTGGGCTGCCTCCAAGCGATGGAGGCCATCAAGCTCA
>JAWCKY010000078.1:0-11015 GCA_038851365.1 Hadarchaeales archaeon (SeqCode) | reverse complement strand
GCAGGTTGGCCAACGCGGGCATTTACATCTTCACCCCTGAGATCTTCGATGCGGTAAAGAAGACCAAAAAGTCCAAGCGCGGAGAATATGAGTTGACCACCTCGATCCAAATTCTAATAGACAAAGGGAAAAAAATCCTCGTCTCGCCGATAAACCTCTGGGCGGACATAGGCAGGCCTTGGGACCTGCTGATCGCAAACGAATACTTCCTGAAGGGGCAAAAGGGAGAGATCCGCGGCAAGGTCGAGCACGGCGCTTACATCGAGGAAAACGTCTACGTGGGCGAGGGCTCGAGGATTCGCTCGGGCTCGTACATCGAGGGACCAACTTACATAGGCAATGGCTGTGACATCGGCCCCAACTGCTACATAAGACCATGTACTAGCATAGGCGACAACGTTAGGGTGGGTAACGGAGTCGAGATCAAGAACAGCATTATAATGGATGGCACGCATATCGCACACCTCTCTTACGTAGGGGACAGCGTCATAGGCAGCAACTGCAATCTCGGCGCTGGCACGACCATTGCCAACCTCCGCCTAGACGAGGAAGAGGTCAAGATGAAGATAAGCGGTAAAGTGGTGAGCACGGGTAGGAGGAAGCTCGGGACGATACTCGCGGACAACGTGAAAACCGGCGTGAATTGCATGATCAACCCGGGCGTCAAGATAGGGCCAAATGCGGCGATCGGCCCTGGGGCGGTGGTCTACGAGGATGTGCCGCCCAACACGCTCGTGCTAGCTAAGCCCCTTATAGTGAAAAAGAAGTGGCCAAGGGGAGGTGCAAAAGTAGGAAGCAGCGGATGAGGAAAGTGTGTATATATGAGCGAATATACTTTGGAAGAATTTCGCAGAAAATTCCCTCACTTGGCAAAGGAAATGGGAGGAGTTGGAACCCTTCGGATCGACGCGGTGCGGACGAGTTTAAAGGAAGCCGAAAGGGCCGCTCATTCCATCCAAGGCTACGAGCCCACCGCCGTTGACTTCATCAGGCGCTGCGATACCGACGATCAGGCACTTGAAATAATAAACTTTCTCGAAGCACGTGGGGCAATAGATCCGGATTACGCGAAGAGATTGCGCAGCCAGTTGGTTCGGTGTGGGGTGCGGAGCTTCGGACCGAAAAAGAATCCGGGGTATTATTACGAGCAGGGTTAGACATGCTCGAGATCGGCTTAGTGGGCAAACCCAACACGGGTAAAACCACTTTTTTCAATGCCGCCACGCTAGCTAATGCACCAGTAGCGGGATATCCCTTCACCACGATAGATGCTAACATCGGCGTGACCTACATCAGGAGCAAGTGCCCATGCGTCGAGTTTAAAGTGAGGTGCGATCCTCAGAACTCCACCTGCATCAACGGCGTCAGGTTCGTCCCGGTTCGCATCATAGACGTCGCGGGGCTGGTGGAAGGAGCACACCTTGGTAGGGGATTGGGCAACAGGTTCTTGGACAACCTCAGGACTGCTGCCGCGCTGGTACATGTTATAGATGCCTCTGGTTCGACTGATGCGGAGGGCAAACCTTGTCCACCTGGTGCTCATGACCCCCTCCAAGATGTCTGGTTCCCGGAGGTGGAGATCGCCCTTTGGCTGAGGGGACTGCTCGCCAAGGATTGGGTGAGGTTCGCCCGGAGGGCGAAGTACGAGGAGCTAGACTTGGTCAAGGTGATCGCGGAACGTCTCAGCGGACTTGGCATCAAAGAAAAACACGTCGCGCGCGCTCTGAAGGAGGCAGGTGTAGATCGATCAAATCCAGATAAATGGTCAGAGGACGACCTCCTAAGGTTTGCGATAGAACTCAGAAAAGCCAGCAAGCCGATTATCATAGCCGCAAACAAGGCCGATCTACCGGAGGCCGAGCCGAATATAGAGCGCCTCCGCCAAAGGGGGTACATAGTCATCCCCACTTGCTCGGAGGCGGAGCTTTTGCTCAGGCGCGCGAGCGAGAAGGGCCTCATCCGATATGAGCCGGGCGATGGGGATTTCGAGATACTTAAACCGGAGGCGCTCACAGAGGCACAACTTAGAGCATTGGAGCTCACGCGGAAATTGTTGAGGAAATGGGGCTCCACGGGCGTACAGCAGGTGATAGACAAAGCCGTATACGAGCTCCTCGAGCTGATCGTGGTTTACCCCGTAGAAGACGAGAACAAGCTCACGGACAAAAAAGGGAATGTCCTGCCGGATGCCTTCCTCGTCCCGCGAGGAACTACGGCGCGTGAATTGGCATACATGATACATACCGAGCTCGGCGATTCCTTCATTTATGCAATCGACGCTAGGACGAAGATGCGCGTGGGCGAAGACTACGTGCTCAAGGATAGGGATGTCATCCGAATAGTGGCGGCAAAGGGAAGGTAAAAACTATAAGATGACCAAACTAATTGCTTTAAAAAGTGGTGAATTGATTGACCAAGATATTGATTACCGACCCAATACACGAGGACGGGATCGAGCTGCTGAAAGAGATCGGACAGGTTGATGTGAAGATCGGCTTGACTCCAGGACAATTGCTACGAGAAGTGACCGACTACGATGTCTTAGTCGTGAGAAGCGCAACAAAGGTTACGCGAGAGGTCATCGAGGCCGGCAGAAACCTAAAGTTAATCGCCAGAGCTGGAGCCGGACTAGACAACATAGATGTCGAGGCTGCCGCGGCCAGGGGTATCAAGGTCATCAACTCACCCGAGTCGGTTACCGCCGCAGTCGCCGAGTTGACAATTGGGTTAATGCTCTCGCTAGCCCGAAGGATACCGCACGCCGATCGAAGCATGAAGCTTGGGCGGTGGGAAAAGTCTGAGCTGATCGGCACCGAGCTAAGAGGCAAAACGTTGGGTATCGTGGGAACGGGACGAATCGGGCGAGCCGTTGGCTACAAGGCCAAAGCGTTCCTCATGCACTTGCTGGCCTACGATATCGTCACAAATGAGGAATTTAGGGAGAGAACCGGCTGTAGGTACGTAGATCTTCAAACGCTCTTAAGGGAATCCGACTTCGTGACGATACATGTAGCGCTTACCCCCCAAACCAGACACATGATAGGTAGGCGAGAGCTAAGCTTGATGAAGCCCACGGCCTTCCTCATCAATACCTCGAGGGGAGAGATAATAGACGAGACCGCATTGGTGGAGGCGCTGAGGGAGGGAAAAATCGCTGGCGCTGCACTCGATGTCTACGAGCAGGAGCCGCCAACGGATAGTCCGTTGCTGAAGCTGGAGAACGTCATCCTAACCCCCCACATTGGAGCTTCGACGATCGAGGCTCAACGCGACGCCGGTATTCTGATAGCCAAGAAAATTAGAGAGGCGTTAAGCCGATGATTTTTATAGCTATCCCGACGTAGAATTTCCGCCGAGGCGATCGGGTTGTACAAATACCTCAAAGAGGCATGGGCGTCAAAGGAGGGTTATGCAAAGGAGCTGATGCGCCAACGCATGAGAGAATGGAGGCGTGGACCAGCGATAGTTCGCATAGAGAAGCCGACGAGGCTGGACCGCGCCAGAGCTCTAGGCTATAAAGCGAAGCAGGGAGTGGTAGTCGTGCGCGTACGGGTCCGAAAGGGCGGGAGGAGAAAGGCACGACCGTCGCGTGGGCGAAGGCCGAAACGAATGGGCGTCAAGAAGCTCGTGCCCAAGAAGAGCATCCAAGTGATCGCGGAGGAGCGAGCCGCGAGAAAGTACCCGAACCTCGAGGTGCTCAACTCATATCCAGTGGGTGACGACGGGCAACACCGCTACTTTGAGGTCATCATGCTCGACCCGAGCCATCCCGCCATCCGCAATGATCCCGATTTGGGCTGGATCGCCAACCCAAGCCAAAAGGGGAGGGTTTATCGAGGCCTTACAAGCGCGGGCAAGAAGTCGAGGGGACTCAGACGGAAGGGAAAAGGTGCCGAAAAGGTTCGACCTAGCGTTAGGGCAAAACGTCGCGGGTGATGCCGTGAAGTTTCCGTTCAGCAGCGCAAGCATCGACGCGCTCGTTCACGCGACTGAAGACGAAAAAAAGGTGCTGGCGGCGCTGGAAAACTTGCTACCAGAAGGGGTAGAAGTTCGGAAGACAAAGCTGAGGGGCCATTACGGCAACCCCATCATCGCCCTCCACGCCTCAATCGGGCAAAAGAAGTTGGTGCGCGAGCTCTGGCAGCATATCCTGAGCAAGCTTCGCACGGGCGATCTGGATAAACTCAGGAAAACCGCGGCAAAAAGGATAGACCCTGCCTGTCGGCTCTACCTAAGGTTCAATAAACAACTCGCGTACGCGGGAGAATTTGCGCTCGAGGATGGAAGCGATGTCATCCATCTTAAGTTGAAAGTGGCCGCCTATCCTGCTAAACAAAAGATCGCGAGCAAGCTCGTGGAGGAATTCATCGCTGGAGCTTCCCACGAGGATTCCTAGAGGCGATGGAAGTGAAAGCAAGGCGTAGATATATCGCCTTCCAGATTAGTGGAAGCAGGGTCGAGAGGGGGAAGGTTGCCGATATCTTAAGTTCCTTGCTACAGCAAATTTCTCTGAATCTGGAAACACCGGAGGCCGAGCCAAAGCTCATCCTGTTCGACGAGGCTACGCAGCAGGGGCTTTTAAGGTGCGGGCACAGATTGCTCGCCCAAGTTAAGGACAAGCTCAGCAGAGCGGAGGGGATGAACGACAAAGGCACAAAATTTATAATTTTGGGGGTCTCTGGCACCATAAAAACAGCAAAAAGAAAGTTCTTTTCATCCCCGCGAGGAACATGACGTGGCCTAAGCTCTCATGAGATGGCATGCCACGTAGTGTCCGTCCTCCACATCTAAGAACTCCGGTTCCCTCTCCCTGCATACCGGCTTTGCGTACGGGCATCTCGGGTGGAACCTACAGCCGGGTGGAGGATCTATTACGCTCGGTATCTCGCCCCTGAGCACGATGCCCTTTGGCTTATATCTGGGGTCAGGGACGGGCACGGCAGCGAGGAGCGACTGCGTGTATGGGTGTAGCGGGTTATCGCGCAACTCGCTTTGCGGCGCTAGCTCCACTATCTTCCCCACGTACATCACCGCGATCCTGTCGCTCATGTGTTCCACGACGTTCAAATCATGCGAGATGAGGAGGTAGGTAAAGCCGAACTTCTCCCGCAGGTCGCTTAATAGGTTGAGGATATGGGCTTGAACCGACACGTCCAACGCTGAGGTCGGCTCATCTAAGACCACGAAGTCAGGCTTCAGGACCAGGACCCTAGCTATCGCGATCCTCTGTTGCTGCCCCCCGCTGAACTCATGGGGGAACCTCTCGAGGTGCTCAGGTCCCAAGCCCACTTCCTTCAGCACGTCGAGCACTATTCTCTCCTTTTCCTCCCCTTTAGCTATGCCATGGATTTCTAGCGGCCTACCGACTATTTCGGAAACAGTCATCCTAGGGTTCAGCGACGACTGTGGGTGCTGGTACACAACCCCCATCCTCCTCCTCAGCCTTCGCAGCTCTTCGTCGCTCATCTTCGCCAAATCCCTGCCGTCGAAATAGATCTTGCCAGCGGTGGGTCTGATGAGTCCCAGTATGAGCTTACCCACCGTCGTCTTCCCGCAGCCACTTTCGCCTACTAGACCAAAAACCTCGCCCCTTTGGATGTGAAAGTCCACTCCATCAACGGCCCTAATCCACCTAACCCTCCGCGAGAAGATCCCCTTCTTGGTCTCGAAATACTTCTTAAGGCCTTGAACCACCACAAGGTCTTTATTCGCGCCGGCCTTTGTCATATTTAACCCCTACCGAAGAGGTGGCACCTCACCGAATGTCCCTTTTCCACTTCAATCGTGACCGGATCCTCCTTCGTGCAGACCTCCATAGCAAAGGGGCAGCGCGGGTGGAACCTACAGCCTGGCGGGGGGTTGACCAAGCTGGGGACCATGCCGGGAATCGTCACGAGTTTTCCACGCGAAACATCTGCCTTGGGTATTGCCTTGAGCAGGGCTTGGGTATAGGGATGCTTTGGGTCCTCGAACAGCGTGATGAGATCAGCCTCCTCCACGATGTTCCCCGCGTACATCACCGCCACACGGTCGCACATCTGGGCTATGACCCCTAGGTTATGAGTGATGATCAAGATAGATGTATTGAGCTTACGCCTCAGCTCCTTCATCAGCTCTAGGATCTGCGCCTGGATGGTCACATCGAGCGCGGTCGTGGGCTCGTCCGCTATGAGCAGCGAGGGATTGCACGATAACATCATCGCGATCATCGCTCGTTGCTTCATACCCCCACTGAACTGATGGGGATACTCGACGACCCTGACCTCAGGATCTGGCATGCCGACAAGCTTTAGCATCTCCACTACCTTTTTTGGTACTTCCTCGGGACTTATCACGCGCTCCTCGATCACTTGATGCAGCTCTATGGGTTCGGCTATCTGATCGCCTATCGTGAAGACGGGATTTAGCGCCGTGTGGGGGTCCTGGAATATCATCGAGATCTCTTTCCCTCTTAGACGCCTCATCTCCTCGTCGCTTAACTTAAGCAGGTCCCTGCCCTTGAAGATCACCTTGCCTGCGACGATCTTGCCAGGCGGGCTCGGGATCAACCTCAGGATCGAAAGGGCGGTGACGGATTTACCGCAGCCGCTCTCCCCGACCAAGCCGAGGATCTCGCCCTTCTGCACGTCGAAGCTCACCCCATCGACGGCCTTCACCACCCCCTCCTCCATGAAGAAATACGTCTTCAGCCCCTTCACCTCGAGCAACGGTTTGGCCATAGCTAACCCCTCAACCTTGGATCAAACGCGTCCCTCAGCGCGTCACCTAAGAAGTTGAACCCTAGGACGGTTATGATTATGGCTATCCCGGGATACACGGACATCAAAGGTCTTTCAGCTAAATACCTGCTGTGCTCCCTAAGCATTGCTCCCCAGTCTGGCGTTGGAGGTTGCACGCCGAGCCCGAGGAAACTCATAGCCGACGATAGGAGGATCGCCGCCGGCAGCGTCATCGTGGCGAGCACGATCAGAGGGGATATTATATTGGGCAACACGTAGCGAAGGATTATGCTCCTGTCCCTTTCCCCGATGGCCTTAGCGGCCTCGATGTACACCTCCTCCTTTACCGCAAGGACCTGACCGCGGGTCAGCCTAGCATAACCGGCCCAGCCCGTTATCGACAGGGCGATCACCAACTTGTAAAGGCCTGGGCCGAAGAACCCGACGAAGGCGATCGCGAGCACTAAGCCTGGAAACGCGATCACCGCATCTACTACCCTCATCATCGTCTCATCTAATCTTCCACCTCGGTAGCCGGCTATCAGCCCGTACGGTACTCCGATCGCAGCTTCGAGCGAGACGAGCAGAATTCCTATCGTGAGCGCGATCCTAGAACCATAGACAATCCTGCTGAAGATGCATCTGCCGAGATCATCTGTTCCCAGCGGGTATTTTTTGCACGGACCTAACAGTTTATCTTCCAAGTGCTGAGTTTCCGGGTCGTGCGGAGCTATAAAATCAGCGAATATCGCTACCCCAACTATCGCCAGCACGATGCCCAACCCTACCCAAGCCCTAACGTCTCGCTTGAGGTATCTCAACGCTGGCGACCTGCCCATCCTCTTCATATAACTTTGAATTGAGGCGCCAACACCCTTCACAGCTTGTAGGAAAGCCATTATTACACCTTTCCCGGCTTATTTCCTCTCCTCGTACCTAATTTTCGGGTTGAGGTAGGCGTAGGTAATATCGCAGAGCAAGTTCGCCACCACCGCCAGTACCACGTACATGAACATGACCGCGAGCACGGTGAGGAAATCGGGCGAGGTGCCGAGTATGGAATCGACCATCAGCCTCCCCATGCCGGGCCAGGCGAATACCTTCTCTATCACCACGGTGCCTCCAAAGAGGAACGGGAGCCTTAGGAACAATATCGTGACCACCGGGATGAAGGCGTTCTTCAGCGCGTGCTTGTAGATGACCATCCTCTCCCGCAGCCCCTTCGCCCTAGCCGTCCTGATGTAGTCCTGCCTTAGCACGTCGAGCATGCTCGACCTCGTCAGCCTGGCCACGGACCCGGCTTGGGAAGTGCCCAGCGTGAGGGCCGGCAATATGAGATATTTGATGCCCCCGTAGCCGGCCACGGGAAGCCAGCCCAGCCATATCCCGAATATCAATATCGCCATCAAACCCTGCCAAAAGTTGGGTATGGAGACGCCGAAGAGCGCGACTCCCATGCTCGTGTAGTCGACCCATGTCTTTCGCCTAAGCGCCGCGATGATGCCCAGAGGAATGCCCATCCCCAGCGAGACCAAGAAGGCGGCGAGCGTCAACTCGAGCGTGCGAGGAAGCCTTTCCCATATCAGTTGAGAAACGGGTGCCCCCCACTTCCAAGATCGCCCGAAGTCGCCCCTCAGGAGCTTGCTCAACCATAGGAAGTACTGCTCGTAGAGAGGTTTATCCAGCCCGTAGGCCTTACGTATGCTCTCGATCTGCTCGGGACCAGCCATCGGCCCCGCTATCCTCGCCGCTGGGTCCCCGGTGGCAAACATCAGCAGAAAGGTCGCGACCGAAACACCTAGAAGTATTGGGATAATCGTGAGCAACCTCTTTATTACGAACTTGTACATTTTTCGTCCCGATTACTTTTTTGTAAGGCTCGCTCGTATTTAAGGATGGATACTTACTTCTCGATGTAGGTGTCGAGGAACTTCCAGCACTGGCCCAGCAGCGGATGCGGCTTAAAGCCCTTCACCTCGGTTCTATAGGCCATGAACATCGCTCGCTCGACCAAGGGTATGATGACAGCATCGTCCATGATTAACCTCTGACTCTCGTAGAGGGCCGTGAGGGCGACGTTGTCGTCGAGCGAGAAGGTGTTCTCGATCACGGCATCCGAGTAATCGCTTCCCCACCAGAACCTGTTTGGTCCAGGCGGCAGGCGCACGCGGTGCCATAGCCACCATATCATGTCCGCCAAGGGCCAAGTATAGCCCATGATGAACATGTCGAAGTTACACTTCTGGATGCGGTCGATGAGCAGACCGAACTCCAGAACTTGGATCTGGAGGTCGACGCCAACTAGCTTCCACTGCTCCCGCAAGATCTCCGCAAGCTTTGGGTAAGGAGGTGCCGAGGTGGTGAGCAGCTCGAGCGTCAGACCCTTGCTATATCCCGCCTCCGCTAGCAACTGCTTCGCCTTCTCCGGGTCGTAAGGATAATACTTTTCGACCTCTGGCCAATAACCCCAGATGGAGGACACCAAAGGTCCATGAGCCGGAGAACCAAGGTTTTCGTAGGCGTATATGACCAAGTTCTCCTTGTAGGTCGCGTAGTTAAGCGCCTGCCTTACCCTGACGTCGTTGCAGGGCGAGGGCTTCTTGGTGTCAGGCCAGGATTTCACCGGATAATAATCCGGCACCGGGAATAGCGTCGGCGAGCTACAGTTGAAGCCGAGGTAGACCATAGAAGAGTACGACTTCTTCAGCATCACTATCTCCGGGTTCTTCTCCCACCTCTCGAACAACTCCTTGCGCGGGGCAGCCTGCTCTAACATGTGAACATTTCCAGCCTCTAGCTCCGCTTCTTGCACGAGCGACTCCGGGATGACTCTAAAGATTATCCCATCAAGATAAGCGGGTCCTCGATTCTGGTAGCTCGCTGGGCCCCACTTGTAGTCCGGATTTCGTTCAAGAACGATCCTGTCGTCACGAATCCACTCCTTCACCTTGAAGGGCCCGGTGCCGCAGAAGTGGCTTACCCCATAGTCTTCCCCATAAAGCTCGGCGCAGTGCGGGCAGACTATCACGCTTGAGACGGTGGCAAACCAATCCACGATGAACCTATCCGGCTTCTTCAAGTGGATCCTAACCGTATAATCGTCTACCACCTCAACATCCAAGACGTTTACCACTGAGTCCTTATGTTTGGACTGTGGGAGATTTTTCGCCCTCAGGACGCTATAACGCACCGCCTCCGCGGTGAAGGGATAGCCGCAGTGGAACTTCACGTCGTCCCTCAAGTGGAAGGTGACGCTCAACCCATCGGGCGCCACCTCCCAGGACTTCGCGAGGAGGGGCTGCCAGGACATGTCCCAGTCGAAGATCATAAGGGTATCGTAGATTAGGCCCGTAACGCGGGTGGCGAAGTCAAAAACCGTCCGATGGGGGTCCAAGATATCGGCGTCCGTGCTTCGGCCGATGATAAGCCAGCCCCCCGCATGAGGGGTTCCCTCGGATGGTCCTTTGGTCAACGAGAACACGACGGCTGCTACTACCGCGACGACCACCACGACCGCCGCAACTGTGGTAACCTTAACCATCGACCGACCCCACGTCCACTATCCTTAGATTTTGCGTTTAAAAAGAATATCGGTCCAGCAGACAGCCGATGAAAATGGGGGATTAAAAAGTTCAAAAAAGAAAAAAAAGCGAGGACACGCGTTTTCCTCGCTCCTCGGCGATCAACTAATGCGGGTTTGATATCGGGCGACTAGCTTTCGCCGCCCTTCTTTCCTCGCCTCAACGCCAGATACGCCGCCGCTACAACGACCACCGCTATGACTACCGCAGCTACGATCAGCGTCCATGGTATTTCGCGCTTCTCCTCCTCGGTAGGTACCTCCGCAGTTAACCTAAACTCCGATGTCGCTGACACCCCCGTTCCAGTTACAGTGGCCCTCAGGTCATCCCTAGTGAGGGCGGTTACCTTGGGAGCTGATACCGTTATCCTGACCTCAGTAGTCTCTCCAGGCCCCAGCGTTACCTCCTCCCGCTCGAGCCTCACCGTCCAACCCTTCGTACTGCTCACGGCGATCCTGTACGTGTCAGCCTCGGTGCCGTCGTTCCTGATGGTGAGCGTAAAAACTGCATCTTCTCCTCCCTTGACCGTCTTAGCCCCTAAGCTGGCCGGCACCCAAACCGCGTACGGTTGATACCAGACCTCGTGGTCCACGAGGTAGACACGGGGCTCCCACGCCCAGCGGTTGTACTTATCGTTGTCCGTCACCTGGTCATCCTGCACCCTGATGCCCGCACCCAAGGCCTCGAGGATCGGGTTAGTGTTGAAGGGCTTAGT
>JAWCKY010000077.1:0-4002 GCA_038851365.1 Hadarchaeales archaeon (SeqCode) | reverse complement strand
TGTCCTTCGGCGTAACAAAGTCAGGCGACCTACCCTCGATATAGAACTTTAGGGTCCTCGGGACCTTGAACCAGAGTCTGCCGGAGATGAAGACGGCTGCCATCTCCGTCGATCCTATGCCGGTCGAGAACGCGCCGACCGCGCCATACGTGCAAGTATGCGAGTCCGCCCCCACCACGACCGCACCGGGTCTTACGTGGCCTCCCTCCAGCATGAGCTGATGACAGATACCGTTGCCTACATCGTACAATTTTATGCCCTGCTCTCTCGAGAACCTCCTCATCATGACGTGCAGAGAGGAGGTGCCCTCCGAGGCGCTCGGGGCGATGTGGTCGATGACAAGGACAATTCTGTGGGGGTTCCAAACCTTTTTTCCGCCCATCTCCCTGAATGCCTCGATCGCAAGCGGAGCGGTGCCATCGTGCGCCACCGCCGCATCCACCTCGGCCACCACGATATCATCGGCGTTAACGTCGCGGCCTGAGGCCCTGCTCAGTATCTTCTCAACGATGGTTTTGCCCATCCCCTTTCAACTCGATTTCACTTTATTTCGAAACCGACCTTCCTCGCATATTCCTTAAATTCCATTTCCCTTATCGGGTACCTTCTTCTCCCGTTCACGAACTTATCCTTGATCATCTCCACGAGTTTTGATAGCCTCGGATCATCCTCTTCGATTTGCCGTCCCATGAGCTGCTCCAACTTGAGCTTCACACCGTGTTTGCCCGATCTTTTTCCCACCACTATCGTCCTCCTCTGCCCTACGAGCTCGGGCGGGAACGGCTCATAGGTGAGGGGAAGTGCCATGACCCCGTGGATGTGCACGCCCGACTCGTGAGCAAACGCGGCGTCGCCCACGATCGCCTTGTTGACCGGGAGGTGGTACTTAAGCGCGGCGGCCATGAATAGCGCCAATTCCCGGAAGAGGCTCAGGTTCCATTTGGTGATACCGTGATGCATGTAGCAGTTCATCATCACCTTTTCCGTTTCGGCATTGCCCGCCCTGTCCCCTATTCCGAGGAAGGTGGTGCTGGCGTATACCTTATCGAAGAGACCGGAGGCGGCCCTGATCGCCGCCATGGTATTTTCGACCGCGTTGCCCAGATCGTCGTGGGCGTGTATTTCGACGTAGGGGATCTTTGTCTCCTCTTTGATGTGCCGGATCTTGGCCGGGATACCGAACGGGAGGGGGGCGCTCGGGTCTGACCTACCATAGCCTATAGTGTCACAAATTCTGTAGACGCTGGCTCCGGCCTCCGCCACGGCGTTTATGAAGTTTCTCTCAAAACTCCAATCCGCTCGGGTGCTGTCCTCCCCGTGAACGAAAACCTTCAGGCCGTGATCCACTGCGTACTCGACCGCATCTACGGTCCTGTCTATCAACTGGGGGAGGGTTCTTTCCGGCCACTTTTCGAAGTGGATGTAGGACACCGGATGGGAGATGCCTACCTGTTTAAAGTCCATCTTTAAAGCCGCGTCCACGTCTTCCTTCGCCGCCCTGCACCACGCGGCCAACATGTCCCCCAGCCCATCGTCACGCATCAACTTGATGGCCTCTTGATCGGAACGCGTGTAAGTGAGCACTTCAAGCCTCTCCACGCCTATGTCCCTCAACATCTTGGCGATTTGGGCGACATCCTGTGGCAGGGGTGTGACCGTCCCCGCCATTTGCAGACCTTCCCTGAGCGTCGTGTCGTCGATGATTACGTCGACGTCGAGGGGGGTAGGTGGATAGACGGTTCTCCTCAAATCCTCCCATTGCTTGAAATCAAAACCAACCGAGCTAAAGCTCCTAATCCTTTCCACGAATCTTTTTCTTTTTTCTTCGAGCCCCACGAGGTCGGTATTATCCATTTTTATCGCCTCACAATTGGGGCAAGACATATATAAAGATTTTCTTTACATTTGTAAACCTAGGGATGGACCGCGCTTGAGAAACCGTTTAGTTTTTACCACTCCTCTTCCTCGTCCCAACCCCAGTAATCCTCTTCCGCTTCGAAAACCTCTTCGCAATCCGGACAAACGCCGAGTTCCTTTATCGTGGGATCCTTTTCAGCGCATTTTAAGCAATAGGCTTTTCCGCACTCATAGCACCTAATAAGCTCCTCTTCCAGGAATTCCTTTTTGCAAATGGAGCACTTCGGCATGTTTTCTTTTCAGTTCCGTTCTTCCCTTTTAACTTTAGCTTGGGGCCATAAATAAAACACAAACTAGTTTACCGGAAGGCATCAGCCACTTACCCCCACCTGAGTTTAGGATATAGACAATCCAGGCCGAAAAGTCCGTAAAAATCCTCTTTTTCTGTAAAACCGCGGATGGATGAGTCGGCTAGTCCTAAGTTAGGTTTAGGATCACCGATTACATCCCCCTGGAATGCGCAAATTTAAGGAAGTTTAATAACGAGGGTCATCCTAAGCTCAGTTGGGGGTGAAAAATATGGCCCTCGAAGACGTTGCACAGCTCGTGGCGCCGAGAAGAGCAGACGTGGTGCTGCGAATTTTGCGGTGCTTCCAGGGCAAAGAAAGTTTAACTCGCGAAGAAATAATCCGCGAAACCGGGCTCGGCGAGAAGACGTTCGAGTATTATCTCACTAAGCTCAGGCACTTTAGGCTGATCCAAGGGTTCAGGTCGGGAGATGGCTACCGTTACTACATAAGTGTCGATGGCTTCCATTCGCGCATCGATACCCTGTTCGTCGATCCCGTGCGAAACCTCAGAACCAGAGTACGGAAAGGTTCTAGCTAACGGTTTCGAGGATCTTCTCTATTTTATCCAACAGCGGTTCGGCATATTGCTTTAAGGCTGGATTCTTCTCCGATAAACGTTCCACTTCGCGCTTATAAGACGCTAGGCGTTTTGACACCAACGCCTTATCGATTTCGTCCGCCCCCCGCCCTTCTATTTTTTTTCTCCTGAGATCCTCGGTCTTTGCATCTATGCTAGACATTTTTACAATATCAATAAAGTTGGTCAAGGCTTCCGCTGCTTTTATCCCGAATTCGCTGATCTTAACTTGCTTGATGCGCCCCTTTTTTTCGAAGCTGACCATGCCGCATTTCTCTAAATGGGATAACACCCGCAGGGTATGGGCATACGTTCCGTCTATCCCTTTCGCTATCATAGAAACGTATATCGGTTCTTTTTCCTCCTTTAACAATAAAAGAATTTTAACTGGCTTTTCTTGCAAAAATAAGATTTCTGGTAGGTCTATTTTCATTGCACCACCTCCATTAAATTTGTAATCGATGTCCAACTTTTTAAAACTTTGTATCAAATCATATATTTCTACAAGAATGCTTTTTATCATATACGAATTAGTATATATATACTTAAAGATATATGATTTAAAGCAAAATGCGAAAAAAAGGAGGTGAGCTTGGTGGACTTCAAAGGTAAAAAAGAATAAATAGCCCAAGAAGAAATGCCAAAAAAGTGTTTGAAGTAAGTGGAGGTGTAGAAATGGCGATTGGTGAGATAAAAAGACCCAAAATAGTTGTAACCCCGCCGGGGCCGAAAGCCAAGGCCTTCATCGCGCGGGATCATGCGGTGACTTCTCCTTCCTTGACGAGGACGGCCCCGCTGGTCGGTGTAGAGGCGGAGGGCGTGTGGGTGAAGGATATAGACGGAAACGTGTTTTTAGACTTCAGCTCGGGAATTGCCGTCACCAATGTGGGACATCGCCACCCTAAGGTGGTGGAGGCGATAAAGCGCCAGCTTGACTATGCGATTCACATCAACAGCTGCGACTTCTACACCCTCCCGCAAGTAGAGCTGATAGAGCGATTGATCGAGGTGACGCCAGGGAAATTCAGAAAGCGAGCATTTTTAGGGAACTCTGGAACGGAAGCGGTTGAAGCGGCACTTAAGATCGCACAATGGCACACCCGCAACTACTACGTCATTGCATTCATAGGTGGCTTCCACGGGCGCACGATGGGCTCGCTGCAGCTCACCACGACAGGCGTGGAGGCGAGGCGACATTTTAAAGGAATGATGCAAGGC
>JAWCKY010000076.1:0-6387 GCA_038851365.1 Hadarchaeales archaeon (SeqCode) | reverse complement strand
GGAGCCATAGGGGTAAACCTCGGACGCAACATTTGGCAGCATGATTACCCGGTGGCTATGGCTAAGGCGATACGCGCGATCATCCACGAGGACGCCACCCCCAGGGAGGCGCTCGAGCTGTTCGAGGAGACAAAGAGCAGTGGAACGGGAAAATAGGGTCATCCCCTTTCCCGGTGTATGCCTTGCGAGTCGCGATGTATTACAGCAATCGGGACGTGAGGTTGGAGGAGCTACCTAGGCCCAAGGTTGGGCCAGGCGAGCTGTTGATGAAGGTGATGGCCTGCGGCATCTGCGGCAGCGACCTCCTCGAGTGGTATAGGCTCAAGACCGCCCCCCGAGTTCTCGGTCACGAGGCCACTGGCCTAGTGGAAGAAGTTGGGAAGGGCGTAACGCGTTACAAGATCGGGGACAGGATCTTCGTCTCGCACCACGTTCCATGCGGGGAGTGCAGGTATTGCCTCTCGGGCCATCACACCGCGTGCGAGACCCTCCACACCACCAATTACTATCCGGGAGGGTTCTCCGAGTTCATCCTCGTGCCGAAGATAAACGTCGAGCGCGGCGTTTACCTTCTGCCGTCAGGGATGTCTTTTGAGGTAGGGACCTTCGTGGAACCCCTAGCGTGCGCCTTGCGTGGCCAAAGGATCGCCGGCGTGAGGGAAGGCGATTCCGTCCTCGTGTTAGGCAGCGGCGTGGCAGGGCTGTTGCACGTCCAACTCGCTAGGCTTCGCCGAGCGGGACTGATAGTGGCGACCGACTTAAGCGAGTACAGGCTGAGGGCCGCGAGGAGATTTGGGGCCGACGAAGCGATACATGCGAACGAGGACGTGCCGAACAGGATAAAAGAGCTCAACGACGGGAGGCCCGCGGACAAGGTCATCGTCTGCGCTGGGGCAAGGGCTGCGGCTGAACAGGCCCTGCGCTCGGTGGACAGAGGTGGGACCATCCTATTCTTCGCCGTCCCCCCGCCCGGGCAAGAAGTTGCCTTACCGCTGGTGGACTTTTGGAGGAACGAGATCACGATCAGAACCTCCTACGGCGCGGCGCCTAACGACCTAGAGGAGGCGCTTGCGCTTTTGACGAGGCGAGAGTTGGACGTTGAGAGCATGATCACCCACAGGTTTGGGTTATCGGAGTCGCAGAGGGCATTCGAGCTGGCGGTCAGCGGGGAGGAGTGTTTGAAGGTGATCATAGAACCTCAGCGATAATGCTACCAGCGCAACTATCATCCCACGGGCCCAGTAATCCTTCGCCGCGGCCTTTGATGCGCCTCGGGCCTTTAGCCTATAAACCGAGCTGTGCCCAAGTGCTTTTTCGACGGACCCATGTCCTACTAGGTTTTCATCCTCCGTTGAACCCCGCCGACTCTTTTGAAGACATCCTTTCTGGGCTATGCCCCTGGTACCCTTACTTGCCTCTCGATGGCCTTGAGGTAACGATTGAAGATTTTGTTTCGAAGAGAACCGGGTTTTTTATCGTCGGAACTTTTAGTAGAGTTCAAGACCTTACCGAGGCGACGACGGTGAAGGAGATATTAGGCATCGAACGTGAAGCCCTCATCTTCATGCTCGAGGTCTCGCGCAAGAGCCACCCCAACGAGTTCGCGGGGATCCTAAGGGCTGAACGGGGTTTGATCCGCGAGGTGCTGGTACTCCCGGGGACCCGCTCATCGTGTCGTTCGGCCCTGTTAGAGCTCCACATGTTGCCCATCGACCGAAGCGCGTGCGGCACCGTTCACAGCCATCCGTCGCCCAATCTACGGCCATCGCCGGAGGACCTAGCATTATTCGCTAAGTTCGGGCGCGTTCACGTGATCATCGCTTACCCATACGATGAGAGCTCCTGGCGCGCCTATGACCATCGAGGAAGGGAGATCCCGCTCAAGATCGTGGACGAACGTAGTTAAGTTCAGTTAAATGAGGGATGAACATGAGATGGGAGGTTTGGCATCCGCGCTACGAGACCATCGTTAAACGGCTAGGGCTTGACCCGGTCGCCGATGCCGAGGCGGCGAAGGCGCTGGACGGCCTCCTACCCGACCCCGACCTCGAGGGAATGGCAAACATCCTCCGCGGACGAGAGTGCGTGGTGTTCGGAGCCGGTCCGTCGCTCGACGAGGATTTGATCAGGCTGGAGCGGGCGGGATATCTGGAGAAGGTACTCATAGCGGCGGACGGCGCTACCTCGGCGGTAATCGAGTATCGCAGGCCTGACATCATCGTTACGGACCTTGACGGAAAAGTCGAGGATCAGCTCCGCGCCTGGCGGCTAGGCTCTTGGTTGGTCGTCCACGCGCACGGCGACAACTTGGAGCAAGTCCGAGACATCGCCCCGACGTTGAAAGAGCGAGTCATTGGCACCACGCAGGTCGAGCCATTCGGCAGGCTACACAACTTCGGCGGCTTCACGGATGGCGACCGCGCTGCGTTCATGGCGCACGAGTTGGGGGCGTCGAGGATCTACCTCGCGGGCATGAACCTTGGCAGGCAAGTGGGAAAGCACTCGGGCGACAAGGACCTCGCGCGAAAGGTGGTCAAGCTAGCTATATGCAAGGAGCTCCTTGCGTGGCTCGCAGGCGAGCTTGGGGCTAGGCTCGTCAACCTGACCGGCGGCGGCGAGGACATCCCGAACGTGCCCAGAGAGGCATTTAGCGGGAAACTGCCATGACACACGTGTATCATCGATTCGGTTGAGCTTTTGGCATACGTGTGTCACGCCCCATCCAAAGGCTTGGCACGCATCCCTTCTAGAGGCCCGAAGAATTAGCTAACTCCAAGCGATCATGATCCCCAAGTCACGGGCAGGGGGTATTGGGGCTCTCGAGTAACGAGTTTATGGCGAGCGATGACACCCGTGTCATGACACACGTATGTCATCGATTTCGCGACGCTCAGCTATCTTGGCACACATATGTCATCAAACCTGTAGCCGACGCTGCCGTGACACACGTATATCATCGATCTCGCGTTTGGCTATGGGGCCCAAAATCGTCGATTATTTAGCTTGGGGTGCCTAATACCGTGAGGATGGAGTGGGATGGAGGACCCAGCGCGCAAGTACTTCGACAAGAGTGTGACCGACCGCGAGCGGGCGATATTCGAGGGAGCGATAACCCTCGGCGCCCTCTACCATCAGTTCGTCGGCGCAGCCATCCATGACGTCAAAGCCCTCGAGCGAGCGATGGAGCAAGCGGCGCTCGCGCAGCCATTTATCGAGGAGGCGAAGGTAAAAATTAGATGTCCAAAGGGTAAGCGGAAGCATCCGTACATTTACCCTGAGCTCGAAGGGAGGATGCTTTCGATCGAGCTGGTCGCAAAGTACGGGAAATCAAGGGTTCGCGTGCGTATGCGCTACGTGCGAGAGCTCGATTATCCGTTGATGTTCATTTCCAAGGTGAGGTAGCGCGGCCTTAACGCCTCTTTCGAAGGACCAGAAGGTTTAAACGTTCTGGTGGAACGTGAATGAGCTTCGAAGCCTGCCTCAAGTTCGCAAAGGAGAAGTACGAGCTTGAGGGCGAGGTCCCCTCGGTTAGGCGCTTGCTCAGCGAGCTCAAACTCTCGCGCGCGAGCTTTTACACGATGTTTCCGGGCGGCTTGGACGAGCTCTGTAAAAGGCTAGGTATCCCTCCACCGGAGCGGAGAATGAAAGCCACCGAAAAAGCCTCGAATGCGAGGCGATCGGCCGCGAAAAAGCTGGCGGAGCTTCATCTGGGCGTATGTCCGACCTGCGGGGAGCCGGTGAGGGCAAGCGATGCCCTCCGCCACATGCGCCACGAGCGCATCATAGAGAAGCCCGTGGTGGTGGAGAGGGTGATAGAGCGGACGGTCGAGAAGCCTGTGGCGGTGCCGGAGGTACAACGGATAGTGGAGAGGCCCGTGGAGCGGGTCATCAGGGAGGTCGTCGAGAGGAGGGTCAAGATGAGCCTTAGGGAATTTGACGAGCTCTCGAAAAAGGTGACGAACTCGCCCGCCGCGCAAGAGGCCATCGCCAAGTTGCGCGAGGAACTCCTCCGCGCCGGATGGCTCGAAGAAGAGCAAATCACCTCATGACTTCCATCAACTCTTCATCTCCTCAATTATGGCCTCGGCCATCTCCTTGGTCCCCACCGCCGTGGGGTCGTCTGGGTTTTCCTTCAGGTCGTAGGTAACGTACTTGCCCTCAGCGATCACCTTGGCAACGGCGCGCTCCAACCTCTCGGCCGCCTCCCTTTCCCCCAAGTAGCGGAGCATGAGCACGCCTGATAGTATCGCCGCGGTCGGGTTGACCTTGTTCAACCCAGTGTACTTTGGGGAGCTGCCGTGGGTCGGTTCGAAGATCGCGATGCCCTCGCCTATGTTAGCGCTTGGCGCCATGCCGAGGCCGCCCACGAGCCCGGCGCATAGATCGGAGAGTAGGTCCCCGTAAAGATTCGGCGCCAGTATGACATCGTATTGCTCCGGCTTCCTGACGAGCTGCATACACATGTTGTCCACGATCCTGTCCTCAAACTCGATTTGCGGAAATTCCCGCGCTACTTCCCTCGCGACCTCCAAGAAAAGGCCGTCGGAGTACTTCATGATGTTGGCCTTGTGCACAACGGTGACCTTCCTGCGGCCATTTTCGACGGCGTAGTTAAACGCGAACCTAGCTATCCTCTCGGAGGCGAAACGAGAGATGACCTTTAGGCTTATCGCCGAGTCCTGCCTGACCTCTGCCTCCTTTCGCCTCAAAAAATCTATGAGCTCCCCGGTCTCCGGCTGAGCCTCGGCGAACTCGATGCCGGAGTAAAGATCCTCCGTGTTCTCCCTCACGACGACGAGGTCCACTCGTTTGAACTTCGACTTCACCCCTTCGTAGAGCTTACATGGCCTCACGCAAGCGTATAGGTCGAAGATCTTCCTCAACGCCACGTTCACGCTCCTGAATCCAGAAGCCACGGGGGTGGTTATCGGTCCTTTGAGCGCCACTTTATTTTTTTCGATTGACCTTATCACCTGCTTGGGGAGGGGGGTCCCAAATTCTTCCATGGCTTTCTCCCCCGCTTCGACCCGTTCCCACCTGATCGCGACGCCCGTTGCCTCTATGCACCTCACCGCGGCGTCTATGACCTCAGGCCCGATTCCATCTCCGGGTATAAGTGTGACCTTATGCATGCCTTGACCCCCACTAGCCCCAATCAAATTTGCCCCTCTTCTTAAAGTGCTCTACGAGCCCCCCGTCCTGCAATATCCTCAAGAGGAAGTCAGGTAGGGGCCTCACGGCAAAAGACTTGTTTTTACTCAAGTTCCTCACCAGACCTTTGTCCAAGTCGACCTCAAGAATATCCCCTTCGTCGGTTTCATCGAAGACGCCTTGGCTTTCAACGATGGGCAAACCGACGTTTATAGAATTTCTGAAAAATATGCGCGCGAAGGATTTTGCGATGACTGCCCCTACGCCCGCGTGCTTCAACGCCAACGGTGCTTGTTCCCTGCTCGACCCACAGCCGAAGTTCCAACCTGCGATAATGACATCTCCCTCTCTAACTTTTTTCGAGAATTCCGGGTCGATCCCCTCCATCGCATGTTTAGCTAGCTCGCTTGGATCGATGGTCCTGAATTTGTACTTGCCAGGCATTATCAAATCCGTGCTCACGTCGTCGCCGTACTTCCAAGCCCTACCTGAGATCCTGATCATCTTTTTTCACCTAAAGTCCGTGGATCGGTTATCCTCCCCGTGATGGCCGATGCGGCCGCCGTTAAGGGCGAGGCCAAGTAGATCTTCGCCTCCGCGCTCCCCATCCTACCCACGAAGTTCCTGTTGGAGGTCGAAAGACAGACCTCACCGGGAGCCAGAACCCCCATATGACCCCCCGGACATGGGCCGCAACCAGGATTGCAGACCGTGCAGCCGGCCCGCAGAAAGACCTCGATCAGCCCCTCCCTAAGGGCTTGCAGGTACACCCTCCGGGAGGCGGGAACGATGAGTACCCTCACCCCATCTCTAACCTCAGCACCCCTCAGGACCTCAGCCGCCTGTCGCAGGTCCTCGAGCCTGCCGTTGGTGCAGCTCCCAAGGAAGACCTGGTCCACTTCAACCCCCTCGACCTCGCTGATGGGTTTGACGTTGTCCACCGAACTTGGACAGGCCACTTGTGGCTCCAAACCGCTCACGTCAAACTTCAGGACATCCTCATACGTCGCGTCATCGTCGCTCCTTATAGCTTCGACCTCTGCGCCGAAGTTTTCCCTGAAGTATGTGGAGGTCTTTTCGTCCGGCTCTACCATGCCCACCTTTGCCCCCATCTCAACCGCCATATTGCACAGGGTCATCCTACCGCTGACGTCCATCCGTTCAACCACCGGCCCCGCAAATTCGATGGCCCTGTAATTTGCCCCATCCGCTCCAACTTCACCCAAAATGTGCAAG
>JAWCKY010000075.1:0-4384 GCA_038851365.1 Hadarchaeales archaeon (SeqCode) | reverse complement strand
GCGCTCGTTAAGCCCCACCAGCTTTATCACGCTGTCCAAGCTCGCGTTCCTGAACTCAACGTTGGCGTAGATGCCTATGACGCCTATGGGGAACACGTGGCCTTCGAGCGTGGCCTTGTGCCCGTCTATCTTTTGGGCCCCTAGGTCCACATCTAGAGGTCGAAGGCCCACTTCCTCGTACTTCGGGGCCAAGATCCTCGCGCCCCTGGCCCTCCGCCTCTCTACGATGTTTAGATTCTCCCTAGGGATCCTACTGAGCTCGACGTCGCCGCCCACGTCGTAGAAGTACTGGAATATCACCCTACCCGTCAGCGAGGGCATCTTCTCCGGCATGTGGATCCGCGCAAACTTAGGTCGGCGAGGTTAAAAAACTGGCGCGAGGTCCTCGAGTCCGCGGAAGTGTTCGAGGATTCGGGACTAAATACGGATGAAAAATATCGCTTTTTAAGGCGGCTGAATCAAGCATAAAACAGCCGATACTCGGCGAGGAAATGGATGGAGGCGAGATTGGATTCGTCGGAGCTCATCTCCGCCGCGCTCTACTGCTTTCCCGATTTGAGCTTCCTCCCGGCTCTCCTTTACTTGGCTGGAACCCTCCTCCCCGACGCCGATTGGCTATTGGAAAGGGCACTGCTCAGAAGGGCCAAGTCCCTTATCTCAAGGAGGACGCAAGAGTTTGGGTTCAGGAGGGGGTTCTACAAGGCAATGTTTCACAACCTTTGGGCTCTCGTGGCCTTCTCGGTCACCGTCTCCGTACTGGTGCCCGGCCCTCACTCGCTGGCAATCTTCTTCCTCTTGGGGTATCTGAGCCACCTGTTCATCGATTCCCTAACTAGGTTCGGTATCTTTTGGCTTTGGCCGTTCGGTTACGTGATAGGGCGAGAGCGATTTTACAGCAACGGACCGATCTTCACGGGCGACAGGATGGAATCCGCTTTACATGTCGCCGTCGTCGGGCCCGCTTGCCTCGCGATCTTGCTCAGGCTCTGCCTTGCGTGACCCAAACTCAGAGGCTCGCTTTGATGCCGGTCAACATGAATTCTACTGCGACCGCCACGAGGAGGAGCCCCATCACCCTCGAGACGATTTCTAGTCCGTACTTTCCCAGCAACCTGCTGATGTAGCGGGAACACCACAGGATGAACCAACTTGCAACAAGGGACGCGATCGAAGCCACGGAGGTCACGAGATACCCATACTCCTGAACGAGTATCATCGTGGTCACGATGACCCCCGGGCCGGTGAGCAAAGGCGTGCCGATCAAGGAGATGGCGGGGGAATACTTGAGCCCGTACTTGGCCGGCGATAGGCCCAGCACTATCTCGATTCCCAATATCATCAGCAGTATCCCACCGGCGATCTTCAGCGAATGGAAGTTTATGCCAAATGCCGAGAGGATCGCCCGCCCGAAAAATAGGAACGCGAACAGCACGATTGCCGCCGTGCCTACCGCGTGAGAAGCCGCGAGCGCCTTTTGCCCCTCGCCCATGTCCTTGGTCAAGGAGATGAAAATGGGGAGGCTCGTAAACGGGCTCATTATCACGAAGAGCGAGAGCGACGACTTCACTATCTCATCCATCATAGGCATCAAGCTAAATTAATGAGGGGAGGGCTTAAAGCTGAGGTCTCGGCGATAGTGCTGCCTTACTTGACGCGGACGTGGGGATATTTCTTCCTGAGCTCCCTATCTATCAGACCTATCCCGAGTAGATTTCCCAGCTGCTGAACGGTAATTATCTTGTCAGGATCCTCGAGATCCACCTTTGGGCTCTTCCCCCGTTGCTCCAGCAGGCGATAAAGGTGACCGCCCAGCTGACGCTCCATCTCCTTGCTGGAGATGAGGCCCTTGAAGCCTCTCCGCTCGAACCTCACGCAGAAGGTCTCTCCTGCCTCGATCCTATCCGCGAAAGGTTCTAGCCTCCTCTTCAGCTCGTTGAGCAAATTCTCGGGCGACGCGTAGAAGGTCTCCTCCAGCGGGACCACCCTGCTCAGCGAGAAGGGCATCCTCCCGCTCAACGCTTGAAGGAAGGTGCCTAGATCTTCGACCCTGCCAAGCAGCAGGCTCCTGAAGCCAGCCGTGGTGAACTCGCCCAGGCCCTGCAGTTCCTCCAGCAGCCTGCGCTCCTCGCCCTCGTAGCTCACCAAGACGACGTTCCACCCCTCCGTTGCCTTCGGCATTAATACCACCGGAGCAGCCTTGGTAACCGTGAACTTAGTCCCTTTCACTTCTTCATTAGCTCAATAAACGAATCTGAAATGAAAAGCTCGTTGGTTTATCCATTAACACTCCCTCCCACAAAAATTACTTGGAAGCTTATACGTTTGAGACGCCGGGGGTGGGATTTGAACCCACGAAGCGCTTACGCGCAAAGGGGTTAGCAACCCCTCGCCTTGCCTGGCTGGGCCACCCCGGCAGAGGCGGCGAGCGCGCGCGAGGTGGACGCCTTCCCCGCGCGGCGATGGCCGGCCCCAAGCTCCGTCCCGTTTGCCGCCAGCGCCGCACGTCCTGCCTACCCTTGCTGACTTCCGCCCCTGGGGGATTCGGCAGGCGAAGGCGGTTCGCCTCAGCCCTCCGGCCAAGGCCCCGCCACCGCCGACCCAGCGGGACGGGACTTCCACGCCGGCGACCGGGTCGACGCGCGGTTCCGAGCGCCGCCCTCGAGCTTCGGCCCAGCATGTAGCGGATTTCTGGTACAGGGGACCGCTAACCCCCCGCCTAGCTCGCCGCCGATTAACTTTCTCGACGTCAGCAAATAAGCCTTTTTCGCCGCCTGGAAAGTCCAAGTTGCTTCAGAAGTTCACATGCCTTACATATGCTCGTCGAGGTGGGCTCGCCGCATAGCTCACACATCTTCACCTCAAACCGCGGCGTGCATCGCGTGAGCTCAGGCTTCAGCCTGTCGAACATGCGCAAGATCATGAACTTAGTGTTCGGGTGATTTGCCTCGAGGTTGTTGAGAAAATCCCTGATCTCGATGTGAATGCCGCCAGCGTAGGGACATGTGTCGAGGTGGACCTTCAGCCCTCGGAGTAGGGCGTAAAGGGCAATCTCCTTCTCCGGGATCTCGCGAAGGGGCTTTATGCGCGGCACGAAGCCCTCTCGCGGCGAATAGATTGGCCCTAGGCGATGTAGCCTCGAGAGGTCTGCCCTCACGTAGTTGAGCATTATCGCTTGCACCTCATCGTCTAGGTTGTGTGCCGTGGCCAGCTTGTCCGCGCCGAGCTCCCGCGCGGCTTGGTTCAGCAGCGAGCGGCGCATCACGCCGCAGTAGGTGCACGGGTTGAGACCGGTACGGCGACGCCTCGCAAGTCGGACGATCCGATCGAGCGTCGCCCCAAACGCGTCTCGAAAACTCACGACGAAGTGCTCGACCCCCAGCAACTCCGCGTTCTCTCCAGCCACTAGCAGGCTGCGGTCGCGGTAGCCCTTTATTCCCTCGTCTATTGTTATCGCCACCAACTTACAATTTCTCCAGCGGCAGTAGTCCGCCAATAGGTGGAGACACACGATGCTATCCTTGCCTCCAGAGACCGCCACGGCCACCCTCTCGCCTGGCGACAAGAGCTTGTGCTCCGAGATCGCCCTGCGAAACCTGCTCTCGACGCTCTTCACTAGGCACCTATCGCAGAGCAAAACGCCCGCGTAACGCCTGTCGTAGACCGCCCTACGCCCGCAGAGGCTGCACTTGAGCACTCAACCACCGGTGACGACGGGGATGATCTCAACCACATCGCCGCTGGCTAGACCCTCCTCTTCCACCACCACCTTGCCGTTGCGCCTTACCACCACCACTTGGGGGTTGTAGCCCAGCCGCTCGAGCAGGTCGAGCACCCTCGCGCGAGCGGGAAGGAAGAGCCTGCGATCCCGCCTTCGACCGAAGACCTTGACCTTCACCACAATGCGAGGCAACTCATCACCAGAACAGGGGAGCGATGTTTATGACAAGTATCGCCAGCACGAGGATGGAAAGGGCGTAGCTGGCCTTTTTCGCCAGCTTGGCGGAACCCAGCCATTCCATCAACCCCCTGAAGATGTAGCCTCCGTCGAGCGGCACCGCGGGCAAGAGGTTGAAGAGCCCAATGCCCCCGTTGAGCAGGAACATCCACTTGAGCACGTCGACCAAGCCCCAAGGCAATCTAGAAGCGTACGCGTACGGGTGGAACACGGGATAGCCGAAGAGCTCCAAGATCGCGACCTCAAATATGGTGAGTGGATTCGCGAAGCTGGAGCGTGAGATCGCGGAGATGGGGAGTACCCCCAAGTCGCCCATGTTCTCCCTGGGATGCTTGCCGGCGGTGATCACGAAGGACCCCCGATCGGTCAAGACGGTGAGGTTCTCCCCAGGCAGGATGTTCCTCATCAATTTATAGTAGTCTTCCTCGC
>JAWCKY010000074.1:0-3665 GCA_038851365.1 Hadarchaeales archaeon (SeqCode) | reverse complement strand
TTATAGAAAATTCAGCGCCAGAAGATAAATCGTTGCCGCAAAGGGGTTAAGCTATCCGCTCGAATTGAAGATCGATGCAGGAGCCGAAATACCTTTGCCTAGTGAAGAACCTGCGGGGTGTCTTATACCGCTCCAAAGGTGTCAAAGCCTCGCGCGAGCTTGAGTGGCTCAAGAGGAAATTTAGGTACAGGTGGCTAGCGGTCTCGGAAGGGTTGGGGCTTACCATCGAGTGGAAAAACCTCGTCGTCGTGCCAAAGCTAAGGGATGATCTAGCGATCGATTCGCTCTTTCAGGCGTCAAAGTTCGTCTGCCCCCTGATCGTCCTAAAGGAGAGAAGCCTTAGGGATTTTAAGAAGGCCGTGGTTTCCGAACTCAAAACCGAGCAGGAGCTGTCCGACGGGGACATCAAGTTCAACCTAAGGCTGGTTGATTATGCGATAACGGACTTTTACGTAGAATCGATTGAGCTGGGGAAATCCGGCAAGTTAGCCGAGCGCGTGGAGCTGGCCCGAAGGGATATGAAGAGGTTTTGGAGGATAAAACCCAGCGCTGAGGGGAGGACCGTTGTGGCCTACATCGATCCATTGCTTCTCGAGAGGCCGGAGGAGGAAACGCTCATGAGCTTGATCCCTTGTTTCGTGATGGATTTGGGGAGGAGAAGGGCTTGATGTCCTACAAACGCACCGGGGGCTTAGCCTCAGTACCGTTCTTCCTCTCTCTGGAGGTCGAGCTCGGTCTCCGTCCCAAGTGCCCGTTGTATGGCGGCGAACAGCTCAAGCACCCCTTCGTTTTTCAGCGCTGAGACGGGATGGACTTTCCCGGCAAATCCTGCGCCGCGCACGGCCTCGAAGAAACCCATCGATACTTCCCTCTTTAGCTCGTGGGCCTCCAGTAATAAATCGTCGACGAGCGCATCGTAATCGTCTGTCCACCTAACTGCCCTTTCGAGAAGTTCTGGCTCAAGCATGTCAACCTTCGAGAGCACGTTTAACTGTGGTAGCGCAAATCTCGCGTAGACGGAGGTGGCGAGCATGAGCATCGAGGTGAAATCGCTGGCCCTCCTCGCGAAGAAGGAATCCATGAGGAACAAGATGGCTGCCCTCTCGCCCAATCCCCTGACTATCCTCACTCCGGTCTCCCTGAAGGCAAAGAGCTCCATTTGGCCTGGCGTGTCGACCAGCACGTAGTCCACCCCCCTCGCCTTTACGAGCTCCCTCAGCTCTTGCAGGTGATCTACCATAAGGTCCACGGACACCACTAGGGCTCCATTGGGGCCCAACCTATAGGTTCGCATCACTTCCTGCAGCGAGATGCGTGTCCTGATGTCTATCTCAGGCGTATAAGGAAGCCACTCGGCGCCGGGGTCTAGGTTCATGACGAGATGGTTTACTTCCTGCGCGGAGAGCTGAGTAGCTAAAGCGTCCGCGAGCGTGGACTTCCCGCATCCCGCTGGACCGAGCAGGTAGATGAAGTTCGTCATATCCAATCCAGTTGTAATTAAATCCAAGGTTTTAGATGTAGCTCGCCACTTAAAAGGCGCCAAGCCACTCCGCGAATGAGACCTACGAGTCGATCGGTGACTGAATTGGGTGAAAATCAATCTTCGCGCTTGACCTCGACTTTTATCTCCCTCGCCATCTTGACGCCAAGCCCACCTATCTTAGCACCTGCCGATGCCACGAAAAGCATCAAAATCGTCCAGAGCCCCATGTTTATGATTTTGCTGGCCTGATCGCCGGCGATCAAGAGGACCTCCTCGCGAGGCTGACCTTCGCCGGACGGCACCGGGATCTTGACGTCGTTCAGCCTGATGATAGACGGCGGCGAGCTACCTCCGGTGAAGACGTTGTACATCGAACGGACGGACAAAGCTATTATGATTAGCCCAACAGCGAGCAAGGCGTAGCCTATGACCTTGTCCACCCTCACCTTCTTAAGTTGCGTTCCCCCACCTCCGTGGAAATCGATATCCATGCATTTAAATCTTGTTTTTCAAGTCGGGGAAGCTTAAAAGCTTGGCCGAGAATTCGAACTGGGGTGAATGTGAGCTTAAAGGTGGAGCGAGAGCTTAGAAAACGTTTTCCGGATATCTGTGTCCTAGTCGGGCGAGTTGAGGGGGTGAGGGTGCGGGAGAGCGAGGAGAGACTGAAGAGGTTCGCCGAGGGGGTCTACGATGAAGTCAGGCGGAACTACAAGCTAGAGTCGCTCAAAGATGTGCCGATATTTAGGGCCTACCGCGACTTTTTCTGGCGCGTGGGCATAGACCCGACTAAAGTCAGACCTGCCGCTGAGGCATTGATAAGACGAATTCTATCCGGTAAGCCGATACCTAGCGTGAACAACGTCGTGGATGCCTACAACTTGGCCTCGATCAAGACCTGCATCGCACTCGCCGCCTTCGACGAGGGCCAGCTCAAGGGGGAGCTCACCTTGCGGTTCGCGCGGGAGGGCGAGGAGTTCCTCGGCATAGGGATGAAGAAGCCGATGAGGTTAGGCGGCGGCGAAGTCGTCGTGGCCGATGAGGAGAAGCTCGTGGCGATATACCCATACCGCGACTCCGACTTGAGCAAGGTGGTTGAGTCCACCAAAAACGTCCTGCTTCTCGTCTGCGGGGTACCGGGGATCGGATGGGACGTGCTGGCGCGAGCTGGCGAAGTTGCGCTGGAGTACGTGACAGAGTTCTGCGGGGGCGAGGCGAGACGCGAATGGTGATACGCAGCTTCATGGGTCTGTTATCCAGCTCTGGTGGGCCCGGGGGGATTTGAACCCCCGATCTCCACCTTTCCCAATAGCTGTAAGGGTGGCGTTTGTTAAGGGCTAAGCCCTCCTTAACCGCTAGACCACGGGCCCATGCTTAATTCCGAGGTAGAGGATAAAAAAGTCATCCCAACACCATCAATACCTCGAGCGCCACGATGGCCGCGATGAGGATCATCATCAGGAACTCCATCGTGGTGGCGCGGTGCACATCGATGCGCTCCATGGCCATGGCGTATAGCTCCTGAAGTCTGTCGAGCTTCTTGTCGACGAGCGCCAGCCAGTCGGCTATCCTGAAGCGTTCCGAGGCCAGGCGATAAAGCTTGCCTAGGTACCACTCGCCGGTGAACTTGGTGATGTTGCGCATGTCCTCGACCAGGTCCAAGATTTCGACCCTGAGCTCGGCGAGATCGCTCGCCGCTCTCGAGAGCTCCCTATAATGGCGGCTGCCCCAGCTTATCCCCATCTTCGGCCGGAAGACGCCGCGAAGGGAGCCATAGGCTCGCTCGAGGCGCTGATCCAACAGCCTGTCGTAGGTCTTGAGCTCCAGCAACTGGATCTTGGCCAGCTCGATCATGTGCACAAACTCATCGAGGTAGTCGACGGCGCCGCTTATCAGCGTCGCATACCAATCGATGAACATGATGTCGTCGTCGGAATAGGTAAGATAACACTTCAGCGCGTCCTCCGTCTCCTTTTCGCTTAGGGAGGCCCATTCCCTTTCGCCCCGAAGCAAGCCGGCCGTCTGCTTCGGGAACTTGGTTAGGAAGTCCTGAGCCCCAAGCGGAGGGTCGGACTCGGCGATGAGGATCAGGGTGTAGACCTCCGGGCGCTCGAACGGCGGGTAGGGGTATACTATGGCTGGCTCGATCTTTCGCCTTAGGTCCTCGAACAGGGAGCGCGGTATC
>JAWCKY010000073.1:0-8117 GCA_038851365.1 Hadarchaeales archaeon (SeqCode) | reverse complement strand
CGATCACCGCCTTCATCGCAATACCACCGCCACCTTCTCCGCGAGTTGGCTGGGCAGCTTCGCGCGATTACTCGGCGTGACCTCGAAGATCTCGACGTCCCGCCTGGACTTGACCTCACCTATGAAGCCCGTGGTCGTGCGCTGGTGGATCACCGCAAGCAGGGGCTTGGGCGAGTTGAGCGCCGCAAGCACCGCGCGCTTGAAGCCCTCGCTGTGGACCTCCATCGGGGCGATCTCGTCTATCACCACGAAGTCGGCCTCTTTGAGCGCCCGCGAGATGGAGGCTTCACTCATAGCATCGACGTTGGCGACGTTCACGCGGTACTTGCTCACTTGGGGCCCAACTGGCTGATCGACGTGCGCCAGGATTCGCTCCTCGCCGGTCATGAGGTCCACCATTTTGAAGCCCACGCGCACGCCTCGCTCGCGGATCTCGGGGCAGTAGAGCCCTCCCGGCTTGTAACCTCGCGACCGCAGCAGCGCCACCGCCCCCTCTATGACCGAGGTCTTGCCGCTTCCGGGGCGCCCGGTGACGAGGAAGTTGTTGGGCATCGTCCCGACCCAAAGCTTTGAAATCCACCGGCGACCAATTCTGTACGAGTTCGATAATAATGTTGACGGACGTGCGGCTGAGCAAGCAGCAGCTGAGGGAGCGCATCTGGGGGGAGCTGGAGGCCAAGGGAGTCGTCACATTTCCAAAGCCTGCTCACGGGCGCATCCCCAATTTCGTCGGAAGCGACGTGGCAGCCAAAAGGCTACGCTCGCTTCCCGCTTATTCTTCGGCGGACGTCGTCATGGCGAACCCGGACGCCGCTCAGCTGGCCGTCAGGAGGCTGGCGCTGGCGGACGGCAAGAGGTTGCTGATGGCATCGCCCCGCCTTCGAAAGGGTTTCATCCTCCTCGATCCAAGGTACATCCGAGACGTAAGGCGAGCGTCCACGATTGGCGGCGCATTTAAATACGGGCGCACCGTCGACGTGAGGAAAATAAAGGTGGACCTCGTGGTCGAGGGCTCCGTGGCGGTGGACTTAAAGGGCGGGCGCTTGGGCAAGGGAGGAGGGTTCGGCGACCTAGAGGTGGCGATCCTGACGGAGGCAGGCGCGATCGGCGACGACACCCCCATCGTGACGACGGTACACGAGCTGCAAATTGTCGAGAGCGTGCCGATGGCTGAACACGACGTGCCCGTCGACTTCATCCTGACGCCCGAGAGGACGATCGAGGTCAAGCACGGCCATCGAAGACCTCGCGGCATACTATGGCGGCTCCTTCCGACCGACGTGTTTAAGCGGATGCCGATACTCGCTGAACTGAGGCGAGAGGTTGATAGCCGGCGTGGATGAGGCGGGTAGGGGACCCGTCCTCGGCCCTCTGGTGCTCTGCGGGGTCATGTTCGACGAACGGGCGCTGGGGGAGCTTAGGGCAGCGGGGGTCAGGGATTCGAAGCTCCTAAGCCCAAGGAGGCGAGAGGCCCTGGCCGAGTTCATCGCGGGCAGAGCTAAAGGGGTCGAGGTGATCGAGCTCTCGCCTGCCGAGATAGATGAGTTCAGGCTGATCAAAAAGGTCAACCTCAACGAGGTCGAGGCGTTGAACATCGCCAAGATCATAGATCGCCTGCGGCCGAGGGTGGCGTTCGTGGACTCCGCCGATCCTGACCCGGTGATGTTCGAGGCTAGGATCAGGCGGTACCTCAGGAGCAAGCCCAAGTTGGTGGTCGAGAACTACGCCGACCGCAAGTACATCGCCGTCTCAGCAGCGTCCATCGTCGCCAAGGTCAGGAGGGATGCCAGGATGGCCGAGCTCCGCAGGAAGTACGGGGACGTAGGCAGCGGGTACAGCTCGGACCCGCGCACCGTTGCCTTCCTCGAGCGATGGGTTCGGGAGCGCGGCAAGCTGCCCGAGTTCGCTCGCCGCTCCTGGGAGACCGCGAGGCGCATCGAGGAGGAGCTGAAGCAGCGGAAGCTGGTGTGAGCCCACCCGCTCGATCGGCTCGAAAATCGCCTAAAAAGCGCAACCCGTGCCGAGATCAAAGGGAAGAATTTTTAACGAATGGCCCGCCGTGTCCCCCAAGACACTAACCCCCGGGTTCACCGGCTGAGCGAATGCTCCCTCGCCCGAGTAACCCTCGTGATGGGGTCTTCGGCGGGCCGCCCACCTGTGCCGCACCAGGGTTGGCTTCAGGGTCATGGCTTTAGGTGCTCCCACCACTTGCTCCCCGAAGGACCCAATTTGGCGCGTTGTCGGTGGGCCAGCTCGGGTGTTCCCGCGGTGATGCACCGGTGTTCACGAATCGCACCAGCTCTCGATTCCCGCGGGTAATATCCCTTCATTGCAGTTAAAAATTGGCTTCCCGCGGCTATAAAGCTTGGCCCAGCTAAAGCGGCAAACGGAGCATAGTAGAACACCCCCTTTCGGCTGGTTGGCTTTAGCGCGCCTTGAAGAGGTAGAAGGCCACCCCTCGGTGGTTCACGAGCTTTCCGCCGGGCAGCACGCTCTCCGCTGCTAAGGGTTTCACGATCAGGTCGGCGCCCACCTTGCGGGCCAGCTTGAGCAGGTAGGGTTGCAGCTCGGGCGGCGGCCTCATCGCGTATATCAGGTCGGCGCCCTCGTAGACCCGAAGCCTTGGGTTGGTGACGTCGTCGCGCTCGAACCTCACACCCGGCGGCAGGGGCGGCGGAGGGGAGATGTCGGTGGCTATTATCTCGCAGCGGGACAAGCGTCTGCTCAGCTCGATCGCGGTGGCGGGAAGCGCGCCTACGCCCACCTCGACGATTTTACTCGCACGAGCGTAGCGAGCGGCGATGTAATCCGCGATCGCCCCGAACTCGCGCAAGGGATCAGCCCGGTTGTAGGTCGAGCTCGAAGGCGGCGACGGGATGCTCCAGCTCGAAGTTCAGGATGACCTCTGGATGGAGCTCGCCGATGATGCCCAAGCGCTTCCCCTCTGAGACGACCTCGGCCGCCCTCCCCTCGAGGAAGCTCGGGTGCTCCAAGGGCTTTACCTCGTAGCTCATGCCCAGCTCCCTAAGCACTGCCTCAGCCACCGCCTTTATGTAGGTGAAGTTGCCGACGTCGCCCACGGCGGCGGCAGCGACCCTGCGCGCATCCCTAGCCCCGGTCTCGGCGCCCTCGTCGAGCAGCACCACATCTCCCACCTCGAAGATGCGCTGGGGGAGCGGGTGGAGCTTGTTCTCCCTAAACACCGACATCAAGCAGGGGATGAGCCAGGTTCTAAGGATGGTGTACTCCTCCGAGATGGGGTTGGCGATGGTGACGGCCTCGCCTTCTACCCTCATAAGCTCGAAATTCGTGTGGGGGTTGGTGAGCGTGAAGGTCATCACCTCTAGGAAACCCAAGCCCGTGAGCACCCTCCTCACCCTCGCGCTCAGCGCCTCCAGGGGGTGTCTCTCGCCGACGGTCGCCACCTTAGGCAAGGTAGGCTTCAGCCTGTCGTAGCCATACCCCACCGCGAGCTCCTCGATGAGGTCCACCTCGTGCAGGATGTCGGTTCGATAGGGGGGAACGAGCAGGCTCAAGCTGTCGCCCCTCACTCCGGCGACCCCGAACCTCATCCTGCGCATTATCTCGGCGGCCTCCTTGGCCCCTAACTTTAGCCCCAACGTCTCGTTCGCCGCGCACACGCTCAGGCGCCTGCGCCTTGGTTTGAGGTCTGGGACGCGGACGCTCCGGCCAGGGTACTTGACCGAGATCGAGCCCAGCTTGAACCCCCGCTCCGCTAGGCCGGTCATCAAGATCGCCAGCGCTTGGTTCACCGCCCTCTCGTGGGTGCCGGTGACGTCGACGAACAGCCGTCGCGTCTTCGCCGTCACCCTCGTGAGCTCCCCGTTGATGATGGGGGGCATCGAAAGGACGTTTCCCTCGGCATCGATTATTAGCGGATAGCGGTCGAAGCCACGGAGGAGGTGGGCGTACCTCACCCCTTTGGGGTGTTCCCTGAGGATCTCCGCGGGGGTGAGCTCTCGGTCCATGTCCAGGGGCACGAACCTCACCTCCTCGGGCGAGACGGTGGTGTAACGGAAGGGCGGTTTAACCTTGTCCAGGTCGTGGATCCCTATCGCTACCCTCCTCCTGTCTCTGCCCAAGGTTTCGTGGAGCTTGTCCTGCACCTGCATGAGCTGGGCCACGGAGGCATCGGTCAATTTTACGTCCTCGACTATCCCTCCGGCGAAGTAAGGCCTCACCGCCCTCGTGCTCCGGTCGACCCGCACGACCACGCCCGAGTTCTTCAGCCTATAGTTGGGCAGGCCAACCTCGATGCCCAAAAAGCCCCTCAGCGCCCTCGCCACGCCCTCCACGCTCAGCAGGTCCGGACGGTTATGGGCCACCTCGAGCTTGAGCTCCTCCCCGGCTGCTTCGGCCTCGATGCCCAGCATCATCAGTTTCCACCTCAGCGATCCCCACCTCACCCGTCTGCCGAGGAGTTCGCACAGGTCTCGGTAGTTGACGGAGATCGTCGGCATCTTCACCCCCCGCTCGGTCTGAGCTTGGCTATGCGGGAGATCCAGCGAAGGTCGTTGCAGAAGACGTCCCTGATGTCCTCGAGTCCAAGCCTCATGGCGATGAGCCTAGTGAGGCCTATCCCCCAAGCGAGCACAGGATATCTAACGCCCAAGGGGCGGAGCACCTCCGGCCTGAACATGCCCGCCCCTAAGATCTCGATCCACTCCCGCCTCCTAGGGTGGTACACGTCCGCCTCCACCGAGGGCTCGGTGAAGGGAAACATCCCAGGCCTGAACCTCACCCTCTCGAAGCCCAGCTTGTTGATGATCAGCTTGAGGTAACCGAGCATGTCCCTGAGCGTCAGCCCTTCGTCCATGACTATGCCCTCCGCTTGGTAGAACTCGGCGAGGTGTTTGTAGTCTATCTTCTCGTGCCTGTAGACGCGCCCGAGGCAGAAGACCTTCGCCGGGGGCTTGGGGTGCGACGCCAGGTAGCGGATGGTGGCGGCCGTGGTCTGCGAGCACATCACCGGCCTCCGGCTTATCTCGGCATCGAACTTGTAACCCCAGCCAGTGGACCCGGCCACCCCCCGCTCGTGTGCGGCGGCCACCCGCTCCACCAGCGCTTGGGGGAGCCTAGCCCGCCCCGGCTTGGAGAGGGAGAGGCTGGCGTGGATTTCGCGGGCTGGGTGGTCTTGGGCCTGGAAGAGTACGTCGAAGTTCCAGAACTCGGACTCCACGAGGTTGCTCTTTATCTCGACGAACCCCATCTCCAGCAGGATCTCCCTGAGCTCCTCGATGACCTCCTGCTGGGGGTGTAGCCTGCCCGGCAAGAGCTGCGGCCCCGGGGCGGCGACGTCGTAGCGCCTGAACTTCACCTCCCTCCAGCGACCGCTCACGAGCAGCTCCTGCGTGAGCTCGCTCACCTCCTCCACCAGCTCGAGGCCAAGCGCTAAGGCGCGCTCGCCTAGCTCGGTCAGCGCGAGTTTTCTCTGCACCCTTTGCTCGACCTCGACCAGCCCTCGCCTCGCCAGCACGTCTAGCTCGGACCTCAGGTAGCTGGGGAGCTCCTCCACCTCCATGCCTTTGGAGGCCAGTAGCTCCAGGAGTTCCTCGTCCTTCTGCTTTTTCCCAGCCGCCGCTTCGCCATCCCTCGTGGGGGCAAGCATCGTCCGCCCCGCCTGCTTGATGAACACCGCCCAGCCCTTCCTGCGCAACCAACCCAGCGCTATCTGCATTTGCTCAGCGGTGACCCCCGCGCGGCTAGCGGCCTCCTCGGGCGTGCAGGGGCCGAGTTCTAGCAGGGATCGAAGCATGCGCCGCTCCGGGAGACCATCCTTGGCGTAGGCCAAGCCCTCCTCAGTCGCGGCAGCTAGCGTCCGCCTCCGCTCCTCGATCCTAATGAGGCCCAGCCCTTGAAGCGCGAGCGCCGCCCGCATCGCCGTTGCCGGCTCGAGGGTCGCTCGTTCAGCGACGTCGGCGACGTCCCCTTCGCCTCCAAGCTGCTGGAGCGCGAGCAGGACCTTCCTCTCGTGGGTCCCCATGCTCTCGATGATCGCCTTGAGGTCCAACTTTCGCCCCCGCACAACTCAAAGCCTACCGTGCTATAAAAACTACCCCCAAAAGTTTCATCGAAGGACACTTGAAGCTCTAACTTGCGACTACCTTATCTGAAGTGCTCATATCCGCGGTCGGGCAGCTCCTCAAATTTGCCGTCCTTCTCAACGCAGACCCCGCGACCCCTCTCCACGCGCCCGATCGCGGTTAGAGGGGTACCCACGCGTTTCAGCGCCCGCCGTATCGCTCGCCAACCCTCAGGGCGAGCCGTGAAGAGGAGCTCGAAATCCTCGCCCCCGAAGAGCGCGAACTCGCGCGCGTCCAACCCTCGCCGCTCAGCGAACTCCTTGACGAGGGGGTGAACGGGTATCCGCTCGAGGTCCAGGATGAGCTTGACCCCGCTCATCCCCGATATCTGCCAAAGGTTTGACGCCAGGCCATCGGTCACGTCTATGGCGGCGGTGACGTGGCCGCACCTGGCGAGCGCGATTCCCTCCCTCACCCTCGCCACCGGCTCGAGCTGGGCTTTGATGAGTTCCTCGTAGCCCCTGCTGGGCAGCTTTTCCAATAATATCCTTAGCCCGGCCGAAGCCGCGCCCAAGCTGCCCGTGACGGCGATGATGTCACCCGGCCTAGCCCCGGAGCGAGTCAGCAGCCTTCCTTTCCTCGCCACGCCGAAGGCCGCGCCGGCTATGACGATCTCCTCGCTTTCGTCGAGATCGCCGCCCACCACGTATGCCCCATATTTTCTGGCCGTGGCGTCCATGCTGCGGATCATCCTCTTAACGAACTCCACCTGCAGCTGGCGGGGCAGGCCTACGGAGAAAACGAGGCCTAGCGGCTCCGCCCCCATTGCGGCTAGGTCGCTTAGGTTTACGACGACCGCCTTCGCCCCCATCTGCTCCGCGGTTGCAGCGGTTGGGAAATGCTGGCTCGCGACCAGCATGTCCGTCGTAACCACCAAGTAGCGTCCATCGATGTCGATCGCGGCGGCGTCGTCGCCTATCCCCACTTCAACCTTGGGTCCTTTGACGCAGATCCTGCGCACGAGTTCGATCAGGGCCCTCTCGCCCACGTCGCTGAGCTTCAAGTTCTCACCTCATTGCCACAAGTTTGCGCGAGTCAGCGAGGAGCTACAACAACGGCAGGTCACCGGTTATCCCGTCGACGGCCTCGCTCGGCGCCGGGCCCACGGCCAAGACCGTCGCGGTGTTTGGCGGCAGCTCCGTCAGCCCGGCATCTCGGATGAGCTCGCAGGGCAGGCCAAGTTTCCTCGCCCTTCCGTAAAGCTCAAGGAGCTCCCTTTCCCCCTTCACCTTCACCACCACCTTTTTTTGACCTTCGACAAGCCACGCGTCCAGCCATTCCCTCTTTTCCTGTCTCGCTCGTTCAGCCGCCGCCACCGCGCCGTGCGCCACCTGAACGGCCAGTTTTCCGGGGCTCATATTCAGGTCGGTCCTGACGATTATGACTTGCTTATACTTGAACACCTCAACCGCCCACTTGTTTTTCGTCTTGGGCTTGCCCAGCAGCAGGTCCTGGCTCTTGGAGCTCTTGTCCACCCCCTGCTGGCGAGGGTCCTGCTTGGGGCGGGGGTGGGGGTTTGGGCCTGTGCAGGGCCCGCATGGCGGCGCGGACATAACCGAGCGGAGCAGCGAGGCCCCCTCGTACGTATGCCACGACTACGCAGGCCGCGCAGAACAGTAAGACCGTCCCGACGAATGGAGCGAGGCGGAGCATCCTGATGTGGGGCAAGGCTAGCAGGACGCCGGCGTAGATCATCACAAGCGCGCCGAGCCCGAGGCTCAACGCTGCGCGAGACCAGGGGTCCAAGCTCTCCCATCTGGGGAAGAGCACGAGGGTGAACAAGAAGCCTGGGGCGAGCAGCAAGAATAAGCCCAGCAGGATGAGGCCAAATTGCTCCAGCATTGACCCACGCTAGGTAGGATTATCTACTTGGGCTTTAAAACCATTGTCAGATGTACGATGTCGCCATCGTGGGCGGGGGTCCTGTCGGCTGTTTCGCCGGCAAGTTGTTGGCCGAGCGTGGTCTCGACGTCGTCGTGATCGAGGAGCATGCCGAGATAGGTCATCCCATGT
>JAWCKY010000072.1:0-5707 GCA_038851365.1 Hadarchaeales archaeon (SeqCode) | reverse complement strand
GCTTTGACTTGGGCTGCTCTGGTTGCTCCATCTCATCCACCGACGATTGCCCTCCCTCCGGCTTCCTCTAACTTTCGCCTCGCCTCCTCCGAGAACTTGTCGGCGATGACTTCCAAGGGGCGATCTACTCTACCACCGCCTAGCACCTTTTCATACCCAAGTTTGGTAACATCCACCACGAACTTGTCCCCCTCCCGCTTGGCCGCTCCGCTCTGGAGGAGCTCATCTAAGCGCTCGTTCAGTTCACCCACATTGATCGCCGGCGGCCTCCTGCTCACTTCCGGCGGGCGCACGAAACCATGCTTGCCGAAATGATCGGGCATGTACTTTAGTATATATGACCACTTATGCTTGTGGCCACCGCTCAGACCTTTTCCGCCCTTCTCACCCGAGCCCCTTCCCCTTTTCGCACATCCTCGACCCATGGTTCGCGAGCCTCGGCGCTTATGGGTCTTCCTACCGCTCCTAACCACCATTAGACCACCTAGATCATGCGTGATATCAACTCATTTATCGCCCCACCTCGGTATCCCAACGACCCTCCAATCTTAAAGGGGCGCTTCGTGGCCTCGTAGCCCTTGCTTGGGGGGCGCAAGCGGAATACCTTCTTCAGCTTGGGGATGTCCGATAGTTTGACCTCACCGCGATAGAAGGCGTCGACAAACTCGCGTAAAGACGAGAACTTCGTGTTCGACCGGATATATTCGTCTGTCAACCTTTTGCCACCCTCCAACCTCCCCCTCTCTCGCAGGAGGTCCTCTAACGTGTCACGCCCGATTTCTCCCCAAGTGATGTAATCCTTAGCCTTTTGGAGCATCCCCATGAATGAAGGATCGTCATCTATTACGACACAATGGTTAACCCTGGTCAAACCAAGCATCCTCAGGGTCGTGCGCACGTCCTCGCGAGCCCTAACTCCGCCGCGAACGCGGACCACAGCGAGCTTAACCACTCGCCTCACCTATTTGGCCTATCACCACGCGCTTCGCGTCCTGCTCACGAAGGGCGACCCTAGTGGTTTGTTTCAACGCGTCGAAAGTAGCCAAAGCGAAGTTTAACGTCGTTCGCGTTTGACCAAGCGATTGCGTCCAACAGTCCCGGATGCCGGCTAATCTCAGGATGATCTTCGGCACCTCCGCCGCAGCAAGCCCAAGTCCGCGGGGAGCTGGTTTCAAGGTCACCTGCACGCTGCCGCTGTAGCCCGTTACCTCGAACGGTACCGAGTGAGGCCTCCCGCAACCGCACTCCCAGCTACCACAACCACGGGCTATCTCAATTATGTTAAGTTTCGCTGCGATTACCGCCTTGCGAATAGCGGGCCCGACCCCGCTCGCGCTGTCGTGACCCACCCCTACCAGGCCATCCCTGTTGCCCACGACTGCCACCACGCGATATTTAGTTCTGCGGCCGGACTTGTGCATACGCTGAACCATACTTATGCCCAATATGTCTTCCTCCAGATTTGGTACTAGAGCGTCGAAGATCTCCGGCTCCCTCGGGCGCTGTCCGCTACGCAAAATTTGGGATATGCTTGTTATCTTGCCTTCCTTGACCGCCCGCCCAATCGAGGTGCGCGGCTGCCAAAGCTCGATATCGAATTCCTCCTTCATGTTACCCACCATATTGCGTGATTATAGCTTGTTTCACCTCATTAAAGTGTTCGGGCAAACGCTCAGGTTCCAGCCCACGGTTAAGGTACTCGGAGAATCTAAGGTGGTAAGCCTCCTCATCTTCTGACCTTAACTTTGCGGCGTACCGAGCGATGTGTTCTCCCCGCAGGCGTTCCTCCTTCACTAAGACCTCCTCACCATGAGGGATCTGCAACTTTGCATCGAGCGCTCCCATCAAAGCGGCAAATACCTTCGCCCCTGGAGTAGGGGTGTGCATACCTATATCAAGCACACATTCCCTTACCCCCACCCTTACGGCTCTATAACCACAAAGTAAGCCGACCAGATAGGCGGCCGGCGTATTAGAGGTACCTCCCTTCCATCCAAACTTGGAAAGCTCTTTCGAATGCGCCGAGGCCAACGTCAGGTCCCCTTTGGGATCCGCGCGCACAACTTGGGCTAACACGTGCTTGAGCGAGATGCGCACCACAAAACGGGGTTTACCTGAGCGTAGGAGCTTTAACCTCTGCCTATAATCGGTTTTGCCCTCCCGCCTCCTCCTAAACGGGACTCGCCAAGTTGGTCCCTTAGCCATATTATTCCCTCAGCATTCCGCGCTCCTTGAGGTAGGACTCCAAATGAGCCTTGCTCCTGAACGCGCCGCCCTTGATCATTCGATAAAGCCTTCTATATTCTTTGGCATCGATGGCACCTTTTTCCCTGAGTTCAGAGAGCTTGGCGCGGAGGGCACGAACCCTCTTGATCCATGCCTGTTTCCTCGGTGCCCTTGCTCCCGCTGCTCCCTTTCTGCTTCCCATGCCTCGCCGCTTGCCCTTACGACGCTTAGCGGACCGCTCTCGCGCCCTTCCCCGGCTGATGGATCTCTCGGGCCTTGCCCTTATCACGCCGGCGTGGATCAAGCGCTTGATATCCTCGCGAGTGATAGCAGCCGAAACCTCCTCCGCGCGGGTTGGATCTATCCAAACCCGGTTGATCCCGACGCCCAAGATCCTAGCCGCCAGCCTTTTCTGCACGTTCAGCTTCATGCCCCTCGCCTCCTGGATTTAATACTTGGATTCCCAACTCCTTCGCCCGTGCTATGATCTGCTCTCGCTTGCGCTTGCCGACGTCGGAAGCTATCCTAATCACCTGTTTGCTCGCATCTACCCTCTCAACGTCCTTCGGGTTTCTAACGAGAACCTCTTCGCGGCCGGAAGGATGAAGCCCACGTACCGACTTTGGAAGCCTATAACCAACCGAGGGCATGGCCGGCTTTCCCTTTTTGCCCAAGCGCATTTTGCTATCCTTGCCGCGGGGGCGGCGCCACTTCTCGCCTAACCTCTTAAAGCGAAACCACTCTTGTCGTCTGAATTTCGGCATCCGCCGTTTTATCTCCTGAACCTTCTTCATCAGCCTCTTCGACATTCGCTCACGCCCTCTCTACAATATATATACCATCTTGGAATACCCTCGGGTCGCGACGTTTGATGTAGGTGGCCTGCTCGATGTTAAATGCGGTCTGTCCTACCTCCTCCTTATCGATCCCCTCTACGATTACCTCGTCCCCCTCGACCTTCACGGATGCTCCCCCAACTATCTTCGCCACGCGGGGACTTCTCTCGCCGAGGAAATTGTAGATTAACACGCGCCCATCCTCGACCTTAACCGTTATCGGGAAATGGGCGTACACCACCCTAAGTTTGTACCTGAATCCCTCGGTAACGCCCTTTATCATGTTGAGTAGATGGGACTTAATGGTTCCGACCGCCGCGCGTTGCCTTCTGCGCCCAGAGGCGGTTTCTATGGCTATCGTTCGACCCTCCTGTTTTATTTCTACGCCTTGAAATTCAAACGTCCTCTTCAACACGCCCTTGCGCCCGAATATCTCTACGGTCTTACCGCTAAGCTTGGCCTCGACGCCTTCCGGCAATTCAACTTCTTCTCGGATCTTTTCCATCGCAACGACCTCTCGAACCCGTCCGAAGTGGTGGGACACGACTATAGCGATATGTCTACCGAAAATATAAAACAAATTGCCGCTTCGAGAAATCAAAAGACGTAGGCTAAAAGTCGCCCGCCTATGCCTTCTTCCTTCGCTTGCTTATGGGTCATGACCCCTTTGGGTGTGGAAAGCACTAAAATGCCGAAACCCGCGGCGGGCAAATATCTTTTCTCCCATTTCTCGAATTCCTCTCGTTTTACCGCATGGCGTGGTTTTATTGCGCCGCACTCGTTGATTTTTCCTATCAACTGCACCCTGAACTTTCCAGCTTTTCCATCGTCGATGAACTCGAACTCGCCTATGTAGCCCTCTTGTCGCATAACTTGTAGCACCTGTCCTATGAGCTTTGAGGCCGGGGATATCACCACTTCCCGTTTTCTAGCCCTCTCGTAATTTTCAATTACCGAAAGCGCGTTCGCCAACGGATCCATCAACATGCAGGCACCTAGCTATACTTTTTAAATCCCATCTTCGGCGCGATCTCCCTAAAACACCTGCGGCACAGATTTAGTCCGTAGCATTGATAAACCGGACCCGGCCTACCGCATCGCTTGCATATGTGTGCGCCCTTGCCGAACTTCCGCTTGCTCATTACACCACCTGCACGCCAAACTTTTGGCAAATAAAGTCTATCGCTTCCTCCCTTTTAACCCGGTGCGATGGAGGCACCTTTCGGGCTTGACGCCGCCTATATTGAATGCGATAACCGGGCCTCTCCAGCGTAACGCAAACATCCATGCCAAATATCCCTATCTCCGGATCGTATTCAACACCCGGGATGTCGATGTGTTCCTTAACGCCGAATGAAAAGTTCCCTTCATCATCAAAGGAGTCTTTTCTGATGCGCCGCTCAACCGCCTCGAACAGGCGCCTCAAAAGCTCCTCCGCGGGTTTACCCCGTATGGTGACTTTACAACCTATTGGATCACCGCGTTTAATCCCGAAGTCGCGGATGGTTTTTCTAGCCAAACATCTGGCGGGTTTTCGTCCGGTGAGCTGCTCGAGCACGTGCTCGGCCTTTGCGAGTTTGTCCCCACCCTCTCCGACGCCTATGTTCAAGGTCACCTTTTGGATCCTTATCTCGCGCATCGGGTTCATGAGGACACCTACAGCGAAATGAGCGGTTTATCCTTACCTATAACAAATACGTAATCCTCCGTCGCTTGAAAAGTTGTGCCATCAGAAGCTTGTAGGGTAACTACGTTAGGTTGTGGTCCCTCGATTAGCTTGATATCGATGATGTTCCCGACCATCCCAACGTTTTTGCCCCCAGTTACCAACGCGATTGAATTTTTCTCAAACGGCAGATGTTCTATTACCTTGCCCTCGGGTAGACTTAACTTTAGAACATCGCGAGGCTTGACCCTTTGGAAATCGCCCACCAAAGTCCTCCCGTCATGAAACGCGAGCTGTATCCGATTACCCTTGGTGATGGTCTTCTTGATCACCCTACAAAGCTTAAAAGATGCTTCCTCACGCGAGATCTCACGGGGCACCAGGCGACCTCTCCCGTCAAACAATATCCTGTAGCTACGGTCGATCGTCGGCAGTTGAACGACGTCCATCAAACCGACCGGAAATTTCGGATCGCATCTAACCTTTCCGTCAACTAGCACTTGTCGATCCGCAAGGATACGCTTTGCCTCGCGAGCAGTTCTCGCTAACTGGAGATAATCGCGCAAAAGGACCAGTAACGGCACAGAGCTATCGCTCGGATGTGGCCCAGGTGCCGGTTTTACCGTCCACACCTTGGGCTTGCGCGGCAACTTCAGCGCGCGCGGCGCCGCATACCTCTTAAGATGTCTGCTTGACCCCTTCTTTGCCAACTTTAGACCTCCTTTGTATGATTTTATCGCGTTCCTTGTCCGGCTTGAGCTTGATGATGACGACCTTCGAGGGATGTATTGGTCTAAGCACTTCCGTGCCGTCCGCCTTTTTCGTGACCACCCCCGCCACGCTGATGAGGCGACGCTTGGTATCCACCTCCAAGATATCACCCTCGAGTTTCGCGAAATCTCCCCTCATCACCCTTACCTTATCCCCCTTTCGCACGGGCAGCGAACGGAACCCATATTTCTTCCGGAGCTCACGACTG
>JAWCKY010000071.1:0-8771 GCA_038851365.1 Hadarchaeales archaeon (SeqCode) | reverse complement strand
AGGCTTGCCGGACGTATCAATTCTGGGAACATGCGGACGCAATTCATAACCGAGGGCATTACTAAGCTCGAGGTCCCCGAGCTTGAGCGATTCCGCACGCCGGCGGGCGACTACGCCCCCTCGCTCACGCGGGTGTTCTACAACCCGCTGATGGAGCTGTGCCGCGATATCTCGGTTTCGGTGGTCCAAGTTCTTGCGAATGAGCTCGGCGCCGTCCGCATATGCGACCCGCTCGCCGGCGTGGGGGCGCGAGGGCTGCGCTACGCGAGGGAGGTGAGGGGCATCTCCAAGGTCGTGGTCAACGATCGTTCGCCCGATGCCCTCGAGTTCATCCGCAAAAACGTCGCACTCAACGACCTCGCTGACCTCGTGGAGATCAGAAACGAGGACGCGAATGCCCTCCTCTGGGGCTTCAGGCCCAAGTTCCACATCGTGGACCTCGACCCCTTCGGTTCACCCGCGCCTTTCGTCGACGCCGCCTGCGGCGCCATCGTCCGCGGGGGCGTGGTGATGTTAACCGCTACCGACACCGCCCCCCTCTGCGGCACCTACCCCAAGCCATGCCTGCGGAGGTACGGAGCGCGCTCGCTGCGGACGGAATACTGCCACGAGCTGGGCCTCAGGATCCTCATAGGCTTCTGCCAGCGGGTCGGCGGTAAGCACGAGTTGGCGTTGACCCCGCTTTTAGCCCATAGCACCTTGCACTACTTCAGGGTCTACCTTCGAGCCTCTGCGGGCGCCAAGAGGGTGGACGAGGTCATGGCTCAGCAGGGCTACGTCTCCCACTGCTTCTCCTGCGGACGAAGGAAGGTAAGCAAGGGCATCGCCGCAGAGCTGCCCAGCTTTTGCGAATGCGGCGAACGGCTTGCGCACGCTGGACCCATGTGGCTGGGGCAGCTCGTCGACAAGAGGTTCGTCGAACGCGTGGCCGCGGACCTAGCCTCGCGCAACTTCAGGCTCGGCGGGAGCGCCCTCGAGCTCTTGAACAGGTTGGCCGAGGAGGGCGAGGGACCCCCTACCTTCTATGACGTGCACGAGCTAGCGAGGGGGGCCGGGACCTCGCCGCCCAAACTCGCTAGGCTCCTCGAGGGGCTTAGAGCAAAGGGATACTTCGCCTCGCGCACTCACTTCTCTCCGATCGGACTAAGGACCGACGCCCCACTGGATGAAGTGCTCAGCTTTTTGGAGGAGGTTTCCGCGTCGAGATAATTTTTCTTTTCCCGTACCAATTCTAAAATTGGTGGTAGGCATGGCGCGCGAGAGCCCTTGGGATCTCGGCTACCCGCGCCCCCCGCTCATCCCGCGGGGCCCCTGGCCGTGGCGCATCCCGTTCGAGTTCCCCTACGAGCCAAGCGTGGATATCTGCGACGAGGGCGAGAGCCTAACGGTCTACGTGGACCTGCCGGGCGTGAGGAGGGAGGACGTCAAGCTCAGGGCCTTCAGCGACTCGCTCGAGCTAGAGGCGAGGAGGGAAACCCCAAGGGAAGCCATAGTGAGGGAGCGGGTCGACCGCTTCCACAGGGTGATACCCCTACCCTGCGCGGTCAGGGCCGAGCAAGTTTCGGCGAGGCACGAGAACGGCGTGCTCGAGGTGACCCTGCCTAAGGCGAAGGGACGGGCCATCGAGATTTCCTGAAGCCCTCCGCCACGATGTAGACCTCCGCGCTCCGCTTGCGCGAGGCGGCGGGCTTCGTCACCTTGACCGAGTTGAACCTCTGCTTGACCTTTGACAGGAGCTCCTCGAACATCTCGCCCTGGAAGACCTTCAGCAGCAGCTTTCCGCCGGGCGCTAAAGCGGCGTCCGCGATCGCCAGCGCTGCCTCGGCGAGCTCCATCGACCTCGCGTGGTCCACGTCCCAGATGCCGGAGATGTCGGGCGAGGCATCCGAGAGCAAGACGTCCGCCGGCCTAGGCAATTTGGCCCTTATGAGCTCCGGCGTGGAGGCGTCGGTGATGTCCGCGACGAGCGTGGTGACGTTCTCGTAGGGTAGCTTGGCTATCGCTTGAAGGTCGACGCCTAACACGAAGCCCCCATCGCCCACCCTCTCGCGGGCCACCTGGAGCCAGCCGCCCGGCGCCGCGCCGAGGTCGACGACGACCTGCCCCGCGGCAAGCAGATGGTAGCGCTCGTCCAGCTGCTTGAGCTTGAAGGCGGCCCGTGACCTGTAGCCCTCGCTCTTAGCCATGCGGTAGAAGTGGTCCCGCTTTCGCTCGAGCTGCCATCGCCTACCCAAAAGTACCACCCTTGACCGGCTTGAGCCCGCTCGCCTTGAAGCTCAGGAGCACCTGCCTAAGCAGCTCGTTGAGGTCGGGGCCGTAGAAGAGGTGGGTCTCACAACGGCAATCGCTCGACCCGAAGCCGCGCACGCCCTCGAGGTGCTTCGACAACTCGGCGGCGATCTCGCACTCCTTCTTCTCGTCGGACCTAGCGAACACCACGTCCACCGCTCGCGCCCTGGCGAGGAGGTAGTCGATGTGCCAGCGCAGCGCCTTCTCCGCTCTAAGGTGGCGCCTCACGCGGGCTTCGAGGCCGCCCAGCGCCGAGCCGACGTAAACGTAGTAGCCCGCCCTGAAGCTGAGCGTGCCCAGCTCGCCCACGCTGATGGCCAGGTCGTAGGGCACGTGCACGAGAAGGGCGTAGGTCCCGCGCATGGTGCTCGATTAAATGTCAGCGGCGGACTTATTTTGCCTTCCGCAAGCCCGAAAAGCCAAGTTAAAGATAAGGGAAGAATAGAGCACTAAAGCTCAACATCTAGCCCCAGCTTCTCGCAGAGTTCCTTATATCGGTTCCTCACGGTGACCTCCGTAACCCGCGCCACCTCCGCTACGTCGCGCTGCGTCCTCCGCTCGCCGCACAGTACGCTCGCGATGTATATCGCCGCCGCCGCCACGCCCGTAGGACCACGCCCTGAGGTCAGCCCCTTCTTGCTCGCCTCCTTCAGCAGCTCTATGGCCTTCGACTGTACCTCCCCGCTCAACCCGAGCTCGCTGCCGAAGCGAGGGACGTAGTCTATCGGGCTCGTCGGTCGCAGGTGCATCAGCAGCTCCCTCGTGATGAAGCGGTAGCTGCGCCCGATCTCCTTCTTGCCCACGCGGGAGACCTCGGCGATCTCATCGAGCGTGCGCGGGACCTTGCACTCCCTGCAGGCCGCGTAGAGCGCCGCCGCGGCGACGCCCTCTATCGATCGCCCCCGGATCAACCTCTCCTCCACCGCCCGCCTGTAGATCACCGCGGCCGTCTCCCTGACGTTGCGGGGTAGCCCGAGGTGCGAGGCCATGCGGTCGAGCTCAGAAAGCGCGAAAGCGAGGTTACGCTCGGTGGCGTCGGAGACTCGGATGCGGCGCTGCCACTTGCGCAGGCGGTAGATCTGCGCCCTCCGCTTGGGCGTGAGGTCCTTGCCGTGGCTATCGCGATCCCGCCAGTCGATCATCGTCGAGAGCCCCTTGTCGTGGATGGTGTACGTCATGGGCGCGCCCACCCTACCCCTCTTATCCCTCTGCTCCTGATCGAAGGCCCTCCACTCGGGCCCCATGTCCATGATCTTGTCGTAGATGACCAAGCCGCAGCTAGCGCAGACTAACTCAGCTCGCTCGTAATCGCGCACGAGCTTCGTCCCTCCGCATTCGGGGCACTTATTTTGCTTTTCTACCTTTTCCATGGGATTTTCCCTCCGAGGTGAACAACTCCCCGCCCACCAGCGCGGCCAGCTCTTCGGGGGCTATCTCGCGCGCGGGCCTCACTAGCGCGTAGGGGCTATCCACGGGCCCGAAGAGGTCCAGCAGCTGGCCCACCCGCCTGCGCTTCCCATTATATATGGCTTCCCCGAGCTTGGGCTCGCGCTCGAGACGCACCACCAAGCCGCGCTTGGTGAAGTGGATGACCTTACCCAACCTTCGCATTTTTCCGCCCAAAAGTTTTAAAGCGAAACCAACTACTACTTAATAAGCGTTTCGGAATATATAAAAGGCGATGATCCCGTGGGTAGGAAGTCCAACCCAGCCAAACTCCGCAGGCTAGTGCTCGACGTGCTGAAGCCCCACACCCCTACCTTGCCGGAGTTCGCCACCAAGCTGAGCTCCATGCCGGGGGTGGAGGGGGTGAACGTGACGCTGATAGAGATAGATAGGGACACCGAGACGGTCAAGGTGACGATAGACGGCGAGTTGGACTACGGCAAGATCCGCGCGGCCATAGAGGAGTGGGGCGGCGTCGTTCATAGCGTCGACGAGGTCGTGGCGGGCTCCAAGATGGTGAGGGAGGCACTGCCGGCGGAGTACAAGTTCAAGCTCAGGACGTACGAGGGCAAGGCCTGATCACCGCCTCCTCAGCCAGCAGGTGGGATTGTCGCAAGTATCGCAGTCCGTCTCCACCCTCGGGTAGCTCTCGCCCTTGATGGAGGTCACCAGCGCCTTGAGGTTTTCCAGTTGCTCTTGCGACCCCCTCGCCAGCAGCGTCACGCTCCCCTCCGCGCCCGAGAGGCCCCCCTTTCCCATCGCCATCGCCTCCGCACCCGTCAAGATCTCGATCGCCTCCAGCTCCGTCACCACCTTGCCAGCGAGGGGCATGAGGCCCAGAGGCACACCCGTGGCGAAGGATGCCCTCTCGATGCCCACGATCGCGGCGAGTTTGGTCAAGCTGCCCGGTACGAATTTCTCCAAGCCCACGGGGATTATGAGGTTGATGCCCTTTGACATCACCGCGCCCAACGACCTTCCCACCGTACCGCCCTTGGGGTCCGCCAAGAAAACCCCGGCCACGCCGCTGGCGTCGATGGCATTGGCGCCCTTTATGAAGACATCGTTCGGGCCCATCTCAGGCAGCACGTCGTCCGCCCTCGCATGGATGACCTCCCCCTCGCGGACGACTATCTCCCGGAGGCGCATCTTTGGGGGCAAGACGCAGGTGCCCTTCGGTAGCACCACGCCGGCGAGGAACTTCTCGCGCTCCACCCTCAGCCCAAGCAGTTCCTCCGCCACGTAGGCGGTGGTCGAACCCACGGAGATGACGATTATCCCCTCCCTAAGCGCCCTCCGCACCTCCTCGAGCTTGGCGACGGCCTTGGCGATCAGGCGCTTGGACTCCGCCGGGGTTAGCGTCACCTGGATTTGAGGCATGCGCACCTCCAGAAGTTCGCCCGGGCGCCTTAAAAGGTTTGGCGACCAAGCTCGAAGGGGGTTGCCACGCCGAGGATATACACCATCGGCTACGGCAATCGAAGGTTCGAGGACTTCGTCGAGCTGCTGAAGCGCTTCGGCGTGGAGCTGGTGGTGGACGTCCGCGCGTTTCCCACCTCCAAGTGGCCGGAGTTCGTGAAGGAGAACCTCGAGGTCACGTTGCCCCCCAAAGGCATCGATTACGTTCACATCAGGGAGCTCGGAGGGTACCGCAGGGGCGGCTACGAGGCCTACATGCGGAGCGAGGAGTTCAAGCTCGGGCTCAAGCGCCTCAAGGAGCTGGCGCGGAAGAAGGTCGCGGCGCTCATGTGCGTCGAGGCTTACCCGAGCGGGTGCCACCGCAGGTTCATAGCTAAGCGGTTGCGCGGGCAGGGCTGGGAGGTCGTGCACATCGTCGGAAAAGGAAAGCAGCGGACGTTGTGAAGGGGTAGGGACTACTTCCCAGCGGCTTCGCCCTCAGCGCTTGCCGCCTCGGCCGGCTTGGCCTCCGGCCCCCTCGCCGGCTCCAGCAGGATGGCGTTTATGACCCCGTCTTGCCCCGGCCTGCTCGTCACCCTTGCCCTTCCGATCTCCGTCTCTATCACTGCCCCCCTCGTCAGCACGTTTCTGCGCACGAAGTGCGGGTCCGCGGGATTCTCGACCACCGTCAATATCCTCGCCTTCCTCGCCTGCCCGGTCCTCGGGTCCAGCACGTTGGCGACGTCGGCGGCGGAGAGCCTGCACTTCACGCCCCCGCCTTTCACCCTATGGAGGACGCGTTGGGTGGGACCTATCCGCGTCTCGATGAAATCGCTGCCCATCTCCCTCTTGCGCTTCTTGCGCCTCGCCCAAATCCTCCCGCCGGTGGGCTTCGTCAGCGATCTCCCCTGCCACCTTCCCATTCGATCACGCCCTCAACCATTTTTCCCTCCGCGTTAAAAGCGTTGCCTTAATCTGATCAAGCTACCCCAACATAAACTAGGTCAAACGCATGAGGGCCTCGGCCAAGGACCGTGCAACGGATTGATGCCTACTCGACCAGCTTGGCTTCCTTGAGCTTGGCGACGATCTCGGCAACTATGGGCTTGATCTGTTCGAGGTCCAGCTCGCTCCGGGAGGCAAGTTCCCGTGAGACCTCATCCTCCGTTCTCCCCTCGCACATGTCCCAAATCACGACGACGCCCTCGCCGACCCTGAAACCCTGCTTATCCTCGTTGACGAGCAGCAACGATCCATCCGCCGCCTCGAGCACTTGGCCCTTTCTCCTGAGTTTTTCGCCTCCCATCAATTCACGGCGGTTTACCTTTGGCTTCTCCTTTAATAAAAGTGCCGGGAGGCGGCTCTAGAACGAAGATCAGCGCTGCTAGCGCATGAGCTCCCCTAGGCGCTCGCGAATTTTGTCCATATCGTCCTCGAAGCCGAAGTAGCCCGCGAACTTGCTCGAGGTCCTGAGCACCCTGGTGCGACCAAAGGGCTTGGACTCCACGAAGCCCAGCGCCACGAGCTGCCTCACCTGCTCGTAGACGCGCCCTCCGCGCAGCTCGGCCAGCTTCGACTGTTGGATCGGTTGCTTATAAGCGATGAGCGCCAGCGTCTTGAGGGCGCCGCGGGAGAGCTTGACCTTCGGCGCGATGCCCTCGACCTTCGGCAGGTAGTCCTCGCGGAGCGTGAGGGCAAAGGTATCCCTCGCCGTCTCCACCAGCTTGAGCGGGCCCCCGTTCCTCTCGTAGCTCCGCATGAGCTCCGCCACCAGCTTGCGGACGTAGGTCTCAGAGGAAGTCCCCAGCAACCTTTGAAGCTCGCCCAAGCTCAAGGGGCGGTCGGCTGCGTAAAGCGCGGCCTCCAGGAGCGAGCGATCCTCCTTCACGCCCACCTCAACCACCCGGCGGCGCCAACAAGGAGATGAACACCTCGCCCAAGGGTTCCTCCTGCCAGATCGTTATCTTCCTCCGCGCGCACAGGAAGAGCAGGAGGAGCAGGGTGCGCGCCACGGCCAACCTCGTCCTCTCCTCGAGCAACTCCGACATCGTGACCCTCCGCCCACCCGCCGCGAGCTTGGCTATTCGCTCGTGCAGCCTGCGGAGGTACCCCTCGATGTTGACGCGGTACTCGCTCAGCGTCCGCACGACTTTTTCCATCTCCCTCCTCGCCGGCCTCACCCCGACGGGCGCTTCCCGCAGGGCCTCTTGGAGCCCGTTTAGGAGATCCGCGAGCGTAATCATGTGGGGCGCGCGCTGTATCATCAGGACAGGGCCAAGCTCCGGGAGATCTATGTCCAGCACCTCCTCGAGCTCCTCCTCGGCAACTCGCCCGTGCCCGTCTCCGTCGAGCGCGCGGTCGGACTTTATCCTCAGCAGGGTGGACGCCGAGAGAAGGGCCCGCCCGGAAACCCTGATGTCCAGCTCGCGGAGCTCGCGCATGCGGCGAAGGAAGACGTCGGTGAGCCTCTCGATGTCGACATCCCACGGATCCAGCTTGTGGGCCTGCACTAGCTCGAGGAGGATTTGAAACGGCTGATCGACCACCACGCCCATAGCGAACACCTCACGCTGCCAGACCAGCCAGCTCGACCGAAACCACGCGGGAGACCCCGCTGCCGTCCATGCTCACGCCGAAGAGGCGGTCGGCCACCGACATCATCGCGTCCCTGAGCGTGACGACCACTATCTGCGTCTCCCTCGAGGATCTGCGCAGGAGCTCCGCGACTCGCTTCAAGTTCTCGTCGTCGAGGTGGGCGTCTATCTCGTCCAGCACGTAGAGGGCTGTGGGCTTCGCACGCTGCACGGCGAAGATGAACGCCAGCGCGGTCAGGGCCCTCTCGCCCCCCGACATGGCCTCCACGCGCACCAGCTCCTTGCCGGCCGGCTTGGCCTCTATCTCCAGGCCTCCCTCCAGCGGGCGCTCCGGGTTCTCCAACACGAGCCTCGCCGTCCCACCGGGCGAGAGGTCGCTGAATATCCTGCCGAAGTTCTTGGAGATCTCCTCAAAGGTCCTCATGAAAACCTCGGTCTTCTTCTTGTCGATCTCCTCCATGAAGTTGAGGATCTTCTGCTTCTCCCATACCAGCTTATCATAACGCGCCTTCTGCGAGGAGTAGCGGCGCTCGACGTTCCTGAAGTCCCTTATCGCTCGCTCGTTGATCGGCCCCATGGCCTCGATCTCGGCCTCGATTCTTTCTATCTCCCTCTCCAGCTTGGAGGTGTCAACGCTTGGGGGTTCCTTAAGCTTCACCTTCATCTTCCTCAACTCGCCCTCCAACATCTCGAGCTGGGCCTGCAGGCGGGCTTCCTCTATGTTATATCCCTGCAGCTTGCCCTCAAGCGCCTGGACCTCGCCCCGTAGGCGAGCGAGCCTTTCCCCGAGCGAAGACGACCTGCGGTACAGGCTCTCCCTCTCGGCTTCTATGGCTCGGATGGACCTCCTCACATCCTGCTCGCGTTCGGCGATCTCCGCGAGGGAGGCCTCCGCGTCGCGAAGCTTTCGCTGCAGCTCCTCCAGCCTCCTGTCCAGCTGGAGCCGCTGGCCCTCGAGGGACGCTAGCTCGGACTGAAGCCCCTGAAGCTCAAGCACGGGGCCCCTCGCGGCGCGCGCGAAGGGGGGAGCTGAATCCCAAAGTT
>JAWCKY010000070.1:0-3329 GCA_038851365.1 Hadarchaeales archaeon (SeqCode) | reverse complement strand
GATATCCCGGATGAGGGCATCCCATTCGGGAGGTATCGTCCGCTCCGATAGATGCTCTATGTGTCCACCTTCTCCTAAGGAGTAGTCGATGACCGCATCCTCCTCCGCCTCCAAGGGCAATGATTTAGCTTTGGGAATCAAGATCTTGCTGCCTTTTTCGTGCAAACCTCCGCTTATTAGCACCTTGCCCTCCTCCACCTGCAAACTCAAAAGCCCTTCCAACCGAAGGATATCCCCTCGCTTGAGCCTTAGCTTGGTCATCCAGACACCTCAAGCTTTAAAGTCTAAGCTTGGCCACTCCTTTTTTAAAACATCGCGCACGAGCAGCCTTACCTCGCGAATGTTCTGCATAGGTAGGGTGACCTCTGCGCAAGACCTAGGTCGCTCGAACTGTTTGCACTCTACTAGTTTCAGCTCGCTTGATGTGACCTCCGCCACTTTACCGACCACTATCGCGTCGTCTTTTAGCAGGATCGACACCTCTTCGCCCCCGTGCAGTTGGTTTGTGGGTATCGGCACCACGACCTGCGAGAGACAGTTGGCCTGAATGCCTGCGTAAATAGGGATCTTTCGATATAGCTTGTCAAGCTCCGATTGAATGACCTCCATCGCGCCGGGATCGTGCCCATAGCGCTGCAGCAGGTCGATAATTACCTCAACTAGCCTTTGAAGTTCACTTTGTTCAAACGTCATCTTTATCACTCAAAATTTACTTGGCATCGCTTTAATAAGGGTGGTCAAGTCAGGGCTCGTGAATCATTTGCTGATCCACCCTTGGCGAATTGAACGATTTCTCTCACGAGGGCCATTAACTCATGCATCGCGGCGTACATCGGCACAGATCCGCTGATGAAACATTCGGCTGCTTTCTCATGTCCCCCTCCTGAGATCCCCTCGTTCTGGTGGTAAAGTGCTCTTATGCGCCTTGCTAATTCGCTACATAGGATATGGCAGTCTAAAATGCCGCCCGTGCTCCGCATGGAAATGTGCACTCCCTGCGTTTTTGGGCAGAAAACGATCATCAAAACATCCCGATGATTCTTAGATGTTTTCAACGAATGTAATTTAGTCATCGCAACGTATGGCAATATAGCTGGGAAAGGTGCCGCCCGCATCGCGGGCGCTTCCCTTGCGAATACTAGGTAAATCCCGACTCCTTGAACCTCATTGAGCAATACCGAGTTTTCAGCCCTTCTCGCGAGCAGATCCCAATCGGACCTGAAGGCATTGTACGCGTTTGAGAGGACTTGGCTAACGGGTAAATGGCTAAGTAGGTCCCCTAAGCTATTGAGCTCGTTTAGTTTGACTTTTTCGTCCGCGAGCTTCAATATACAATTGAGGACCAGCTCCGGGCCGTAGAACTGCTCGGCCGGCTGATAGAAATGGGCGAGGCAGCCGGCATGCAACAACTCCCCGATTTGGTTGATCAGTGTTGTGCGTTCTCTATTTACTAAATCAAACATGGTCGGGCGCTCAACCTTGGGCTCGAACATGTTTTTAAATTTTCTCGCCGCTCGCTCTATGAATGGTTTTGCAAACTCCTCGCAGTTATCAAGGACGGGATCGAAGACGAAATCGCCTCTGCATCCCATTAAAGCTGCGAAGTCGTCGTAGTCGTCCGTTGAATCAAGCTCCTCCGCCAGCATGAGGCACAGCAAGGAGGCAGCGGTGGGGACCGAGCGGTAGGCGGAGGGGTTGTATACCACGCAGCGCTTTGGTACGCCATCGCTAAGGTGGTGATCTATCACCAGCACTCTTTCGACGTATTCGAGAAAATCGTCATAGTGATCAAACGTGCCCTTGTCCGAGATCACGAGGGCATCGAAAGGTCCATCAGCTAAGGCATCTTCGACCTCGGGCCTCGTTAGCATGAACCGGGGAGGAAGCTTGGTAACGACGACCGCGTTTAAATATCGCTGGAGCAGACGCTTAATTATCGCTGCGCTGCATATACCGTCCAAATCGTGATGCGAGAAATTTAATATGCGAGGGCTTTCTATCTCTTTCAAATCCTCGAGGAGCTCAATGGCCCGCCTGAGGCCTTCGTCCATCCTAGACCCAAATTGTATTTGCCGTGGATGGTTCATCGACATCTCCCTCGGCTAGGCTCTGGTCCAGCTTTGTTATAAATTCTTTCACCCGGTCGCGCGGGATTCGGGCGGCCGCGGAGACATCGTGGCCGCCGCCTTCGCCGCTCACGGTCTTGGCGGCCTTTGCTATCGCTTGCCCCACGTTTATGCCTCGCATCGCTAGATCCGGCGTGGCTCTAGCGGAGACCTTAAGTTCGGTGGCATCGACCTCCACCATCCCTATTACCGGGCGGTCCGTCGGCACAATCCCAGATTCCATCGCCAACGCCAAGGCCTCCCCTAAGAGACTTTGATCGACCTTCTCGTCCACTAGGACGTAACGCATTTGTTGTGTGGTTTTGAAGGAGGCGGGATCTGCCGCAAACCTGTTCAACACTTCCCTCATCCTCTCCTGATAAGTTCGGAGGGTCTCCATGGCCTCAGGCAGCGCTGCTCGGTCCCCCATCGTTAACGCAAAACCAACTTCGGGTTTGCCAAGCTTACCGCAGGCATCTAGCACAGCTACCTGCTCGTGGGCGTTAGGCGGGCCCACCACTTTCCTCGTCATTCTGTAAATAGTTCCCCACAGCGTGCGGCGGAAGTTCTCGCAGGTCGCCGTGGCACCCATCCTCGCTAGGATGGCGTCCCTGAGTCTTTCCTCGGAGGCCTCGCCCAGTTCCTCGAGCGTGGCCTCCGGTGGTATCTTGAGTTCTTGGACCAAAGAGCGGCATGCTCCCGGCTCATTGGATAGACCATGTAAATAGGGCCTGATGGACATCGCTAAGCACTCGGCGATCGGGAGCCATCGCCCAATGAGCTTAAGGCCGGTGCGGGTACACAGGAGCTCGAGGTCTATGGCTCGCTTAAGCAGCGTTTCGTTTATGCCGGCAAAACCAGAATAAAATTCCTGGCGGTCCCCTATCGCGCCTACTATCGCATGTCCTATGAGGTGGGTAAAGCTTGCGTCCACACGCTCCACGAGTGAATAAACCACTCCGGCGGCGCTCACGTCCTTCGCCCCGTTGAGTCCACACGCGTGGGGGTTGAGGTAGGACAGGTTCCTGTGCTTCGGGAGTTCACTGGGATGATGATCTAGGATTAGGACATCGCATCCCTTCTCCAGCAGAAACTTTTCTATAGCCGAAATCTGGCCGCTGCCTTGATCCACGAAGATGAATAAATCATACCCTTCGTTGCCCAGTTCCATTATCTCCGCTGGCTTGAGCGGGCTGGTGAACCTGATGTGAAACGGTACGTCGT
>JAWCKY010000069.1:0-5804 GCA_038851365.1 Hadarchaeales archaeon (SeqCode) | reverse complement strand
TTTCCGCTATCTCGGGATCTAGGATGCCCGCGTATATCGCGAGTTCAAGGGTATAGAATGAGCGCACAATCGCTTCCAGCCCCTTCTTCCAGCGTTTCCAAGCCCCGGGCCTCTGGATTTTAAGCTCATTTGCCAATTTTTCGAAGGTCATATCTTCGCCCCAATAAAACAGCAGAAGCGTCTTAAAAACATCTAAATTTAAATGGGACCTTTTCTGCAATATTTGGCAAAGTGGGTTGTCCCTTAACCATTTTTCTACCGATGCACCAGATTTTTGCAATTTCCCTCCCTTGTTTCCTAATTTAGGAAACATATAAACATAATTTTACAAACCGGAGGAAAACATTACCCTTCGACGTTTATTAAGTTCTACGAGGTCGCGGTGAAAGATTTATGTAGGTCATTGGCCTACATTTTGTAGTCCAAAGGTCATCGGAGGGTGAAGGTGAATATTGCAAAGTTTATACCTTCTGAGATGCGCGCACGAATAGTTCAAGATGTCATCGCAGAGATGGGCATCAGGCCGTTATCGAATGCGATCGGAGTTAATTCGAAGACGGTATACAAATATAAATGCGGGCAATCCTGCCCGACGGACGAAACCATGGCCAAAATTTTAGCGATGATGAAAGAAAGGCATCCGACTTTGCTGAGAAAGTATATTGATGGGTTACGTAGCGATTTTTTGGCTGCCTTGGAATCCATCCCAACCGAAGCGGGGATAACAACTACTCTGGAACCGGAAATCTCCGAAAAGCCTAAACATGGTCTTAGAACAAGAAGGCAAGCTAGCGAGCCAGCTGTTGAAGAACCAACCGAGGTAACCAAATTTGAGATTTATGAACGTTTAGGTCTATCCAACCCTATGGATCGCGTATTGCTCGCCAAGATCTTAGCACCTATGCAAGGTATGCAAACATTTAGTACTGCGGATCTCGCGCATAAGTCAAACGCATCACGGGACATCGTGGAGAAATATGTCGATAGGCTTGTCGAGCTTGGATACGTCCGAAAAAACTCGCGTGGTGAATATCAACTGATGGTGAAAATCCAAATCTAAGGGATGATATGAGTTCGCTTATAAAGGAGAAATTTGGCGTCGATCGATTCGAGAGACAAAAGGCAGTGTTTTTCAAAAAATATGGGTGGCAATTCATGCCGTTTGCCCAGAAGGATCCCCTCCCAGATCCTCGCCTGCTGGTGCCACGTCAGGTCGATGAAGTACAGAAGCTAATAGACGCAGTGAAAGAGGGCGATCTCGTTTCGTTTGTGGTTTCAGACATAGGCATGGGTAAAACTGCCTTATGCAAGTTCTTGGCCGAGGCATTGCCCGCGGAAGATCCTCCGAAGATAGCCACGGTGTTTTTACACTGTTCGTCCATAGAGACACCGGAGCAGGTGCTTCGATCGATCCTTTCGAGGTTAGAGCTCCAGCCCAAAGAAAACGATATCGCAGCCCAGTTTGAACAACTCTATAGGTGGCATGAGAAGTATCCAGATCTGTTGCTTACGATTATCTTCGATGAGTTTCCTGACCTAAACGAAAGTGCCCTCAATGTCGTGCGAACGATAGCGGATCTCAGAGGGGTGGTGTTAATATTAAACGGGCAAAAGCGCGAGCTGTTGAAGTTTGTGGAACAACATTCCCCAGCGCTATTACAGCGCAAAAGACTCATCTTGGAGCTCAAGCCATTGGATTCGGCGGAGGTCGAGGAGCTCCTTGCCCTACGCATGGCGTGGGCACGAGGAGGTGAGTTCGACGATCTTACGCTCGGTCCCTTCACGAAATTAGCCGTGCTGGAGATACATAAGCGTTCAAAAGGAATCCCCCGAGAAGTATTGAAGTTAGCGGGGGACGCGACGTACCTTGCAATTGAGCAAGGGTCTTCTAAGATCACCCATCAAATGATCCGTAAGCTCGCGCGAGCGCGAATCGGGCGAAGGGCAAAGTTGAAGAAAGTTGGGCCCAAAGGAGGCTTCCTGAAGTTTTTAGGGCTACGCCGCTGAACCCGTAGGCAAACGGTCTACGTAGGCCAGAGGACTACAAGTTAACATATCCTAGGGGCTGGATCGCCGATCGGCGACTCTATTAATCTATGACCGCCGACGATGGTCTTAAGTATCACCTCGCCTCGATGCTTGGCGATCGCCTCACCGATGACGCGCGCCTCGTTTCCGTACTTGGTCTTCCTTATCGCAGCCAACACCTCGTCGCAATACTCGGGGGCAACCCCAATTATTGCCTTGCCTTCGTTCGTTATCTGCAGTGGGTCTATGCCAAGCATCTCGCTCGCGGCCATCACCGCCTGCGATATCGGTATATCCTCCTCGTTCAGGACTATCCCGACCTTAGCTTTTGAGGCCATCTCGTGTAGCGCCGCGGCCACACCACCGCGCGTTGGGTCCTTCATCGCCGTCACGCCTCCGACCTTTAGCGCAGCTTTCACGGTCTCCCATATCGGCGCGACATCCGAGCGCACATCGGCCTTGAGGTCTATGCCTTCGCGATGCGCTAAGATCGCGACTCCATGGTCGCCCACGGTGCCCGTTATGATTATTTTATCGCCAGGCTTTAGTCCGGCATCAGTAACTAGGGTCTCAGCGATGCCAACGCCGGTGGTCGTGACCACCATGCCATCCAGAGCGTCGCCTTCTACTACCTTGGTATCGCCGGTTATCAGCGGCACGCCGACCTCGCGCGAGGTTGCGTCCATCGACCGGCATATCCTACGGAGGTCGCCGATTGGAAAACCCTCTCTGAGCACCACCGCACACGCCATTGCGAGCGGCTTCGCGCCCATCACCGCCAAGTCGTTGACGGTGCCTGAGATGGCAAGCCTACCGATGTCGCCGCCGGGGAAGAATAGCGGTTTGACCGTGTGAGCATCCGTGGTCAGCACCAGCGTCTTGTCACCCAGCGTGATCGTGGCTCCGTCGTCGAGTTCGTCCAGCCCTACCTCACCTGCCCGCTTGAGCGAGAGCTCCTTCAGGATGACGTCGGTTATTAGTTTCATCATCGCCGTGCCGCCCGCTCCGTGCGCCAGCGATATCCTCTCATCCATCGTTTTCATCCCTCTTTTGTAACCTCACTTGGATTACCTCTAGCTCCCTGCCGGAGCTTATGGATATCTCCCTTCCGCCGCATTTCGGACAGGAGATCCCTAGCTCCGGCTCCGGAAGATGGATGTTTGGCAAGTCAGCAGGTCCGGAGTAACCGCACTCGCATTTAATCGTGAGGGGCATCACCCTGATCTTAAACTTGGTCGACCTAAACTCATCGCCTCCCAGCTTCCTCAACCAGAGCTTCAAGGAGCGGGGCTCGTTGAGCTCGCCGACCCTTAAGTCCACCTCAAGTATCTGGGCGCATTGATCGACGGCTATTCTACGCAGAACCTCCAATATCCTGTTGGCCAATTCGACCTCGTGCATCCGATCGCCATATCGTCCATCGTGGTTAGAACTTTACGCGATTTATGTTTGTCGCTTTGCGTCGTCATGGAAATTTGCGTTTTATGGGCGTATTTAAGCCGTTTTGCATATCCTTCTTAGGTGTACGTTGGCGGTACCATGCTCCGGAAGTTCGACTTTCACACCCACACACTTTACTCCGACGGCGATGCCACAGCGCCTGCCATGGTGGAGGCGGCCGAGGCGAGGGGCTTGGAGGCGGTGGCACTTACGGACCATGGTCCGGAGCTTTCTGTGGGGATATCCCGCGACAGCATACCCTCGATGTTGCGCGACGCAGCGCTTGCACGGGAGGACGCGGGGATCAAGGTGTTGGTTGGAATCGAGGCGAACATCGTCGGGGACGGCGAGGCCTTAGACATCGATGAAAAGTTAATCGATAAGTTCGATGTGGTGCTTGTTGGCTTGCATACGATGAGAGCAGCAGGCAGCGATCCCCCAGAGCTAGCAAGGGAGTACTTGAACGTCGTGACGAGGGTTCTCGAGCGCCAATCGGTCGATATATTGGCGCATCCATTTCAGTTCCGCTCGTATCTTGCCCCTTATCTCACGCGCGAGGAGCTCGAGGAGTTCATCGAGCTGGTGGCAAGGAAACATGTCGCGATCGAGCTGAACTCCAAGTATCGCGTGCCGGACAGGGATTTCCTTCAGGCATGCCTGCGGGAGGGGGTCAAGTTGAGCGTCGGGACGGATGCCCACACCACTACCGAGGTGGGGAGGGTGGACTGGCCGATGGCCATGCTCAAGCGGGTAGGCGCGCGCGAGGAGGATCTGGTATTGGAAAAATTCGTGAGGTGACGTAGTGTTCGATCTACACTCCGTTATAAAGGGGTCGAAGCGCGTCGCGGTGATAGGTGTCGGCAGCGATATGCGGGGGGACGACGTGGCAGGCGTCGAGATCGTCAGGAGGCTAAGGCAGCGCGTGAAGTCTCCAAGGGTGATGTTGCTCGAGGCCGGCGTAGCTCCGGAGAACTTCACCGCGAGGATCAAGAAGTTTCGTCCGTCCCTAGTCATCATAGTGGACACGGCAGACTTCGGCGGGGAACCCGGCGAGGCCATCTTAGCCCAAGCCGAAGCGATAACCGGACTCTCGATCTCAACCCACACCATGCCACTGTCGCTCTTCGCGGAATACCTTAGCGAGGAAACCGACGCAAAGGTGGTTCTCCTCGGGATACAGCCTAGGAGGGTCGGCTTCGGCGCGCGCGTTTCTCGCGAGGTGGAAAGGGCCGTCGGGAAACTCGTGGATGCACTCGCGGAATCTCTTCGGTCATTTTAAGCTACCTTGGCCGACGTGGAAGTTTTTGGTCACTCCGATATGGCCTTGGATTTATCGTGGAAAACCAACTCGAACTCCTTTGTCATCGTGATGGCTTTCCTCGGGCACACTTCCGCGCACCTGCCGCAGAAGATGCAGCGAGCAAGCCATATCCTGGGCTTTCTCGTCTTTTCGTCTAGAGTTATGGCATTGCTCGGGCAGACCTTTGCGCATAGGCCGCAGCTTATGCACATCTCCTTGTCGACCACCGGCTTGCCCCGGAAGCCCTCCGCCGGCTCCACACGCTCGTATGGGTACTTTACCGTAGCCGGCCTGCGGAACAGGTTTTTGAGGACGGTCGGCAGGATCCGAGGCATGTCAGAGCACCAGCACTAAGCTGATGAGAGCGAGCAGCGCAGCGAATGCCCAGAAGAACTTCAGCGCTTGGTCTATCCTCAGCCTCGCCGCTATATTTCTGATGCACGTGGTGAGCAGGACTAGAGCAAAGCACTTGAGGAGGAAGCTGACCACACCCGGCAAGTACATGCCGTTGACGACATGCGCCGCTGGCCCGCCAAAGAAGAGAGCCGCAACGAGGGCCGCGACCGCGAATACCTCCATATTGTAGGCGATCCTGAAGAGTGCGAGCTTGGGGCCGGAATACTCGGTCAGCGGGCCGTGCACGATCTCGGTCTCCGCTTCGGGTATGTCGAAGGGCACCCTGAGCACCTTGCCCTGTCCCGCGAGGATGGCGGCGACGGCGGCCGGCAACAGGCGAGGCTGGAGGACCAGCCATCCGTGTCTCGCTTGGTAGGCGACCACGTCTCCTACGCCCAGCGATCCCACCCTGAGCGCCGCGGCGAGCACGGCGAGGATGAACGCCAGCTCGTAGCCCAGCAGCTGGACGATGTACCGACTGGAGCCCACCGCTCCGAACGGACAGGCACTCGAGTACCCGCCCAGCATGGCGCAGATCGCCGGAATGTTGAGCAAGTAGAGGATCACTATTAGATCGGCCACGGAGCCCAGCGTTGGCTTGGGGGAGTTGACGGGCAGGAATAGGAAGATGGCGGCGATC
>JAWCKY010000068.1:0-3433 GCA_038851365.1 Hadarchaeales archaeon (SeqCode) | reverse complement strand
GGAACTCCGCGGCGACTATCTTTCCATCCCTTTTAACTCCGGTCTTGATGCGTGCATAGAAACCCTGGCGAACAGCGGTGGTATTGAACTGCTCTTCCCTCGTCATCGCTAGTTTGACTGGTCTGCCCCCGGCTTTTTTGGAAAGAAGGACCACCAAGGGCTCCCAGTGTAGGCCAGCTTTACCTCCAAAGCCGCCGCCGATATAAGGAACAACTACGTTCACCATATGCATCGGCACGCCCAAGCCCACGCTAAGCAAGTGACGGACAGCGAACGGCGACTGCGCGCTCGTCCAGACGTTTATCTGACCGTTGGGGAGCCACTGGCCGATGGAAGTGTGAGTTTCCATTTGCACATTTTGGACTTGGGGCTGATAGAACTCGTTCTCAACTATGACATCCGCTTCTTTGAATCCTTGCTCGACGTCGCCCTTGCGAAGCTTGAAGTGATTTGCTATGTTTGTGCCGGCCTTCGGGTATATAAAAGGAGCGTGTTTATACTCACTCAACTTCTCGTGCACAAGTGGTGCATCTGGTTTAATGGCCTCTCTCGGATCGAAGACCGCTGGCAACTCTTCATACTCTACTTTTATCAACTCTACCGCCTGCTCCGCGATCTCCTCGGTGTCTGCGGCGACCGCTACCACCGGTTCGCCTACATAACGAACTTTCTCTCGAGCGAGCATTACCTTGTCCGCCATGTAGATGCCAAATCTATAGGGTGCCTCCTCTCCCGTCAATATCGCCCGTACGCCGGGCAGCTTTTCTGCCTCGCTCGTATCTATACAAACAATCTTAGCATGAGCGTACGGACTTTTCAGAAGCCTCGCGTAAAGCATGCCGGGAAGTTTCAAATCGCCTGTGTAAAGAGCTGTACCGGTTACCTTTTCTATGGCATCTATGCGTGCAATGTCCTGGCCTATATACGAATATTTCTTCATTTGATCCTTCTGCCTCCCTCGGCTATTAGCTTTCCGCGCTTTATTACTTTTGTGGGAGGCTCATGATACATTAATGCCTCCTGAACGCTCTTGGCGTTCAACACCACGAGGTTCGCCTCCGCACCCTCCCGCAACCCATAGTTCTCGATCCTCATGAGCTTAGCTGGATTTTTCGTTATCATGTCATAGAGCTGTTCCATCTCATCGAATGCGGTCATCCACAAGAGATGCGAGGCCAAGAAAGCGACTTCTAACATGTTATTCCTGCCAAACGGATAGTAGGCGTCTGCTATATCATCCTGTCCCAATGCCACGGTCACCCCCTCGCGAAGGAGATCCTTCACGCGGGCGTGCAAGGGCCCAGTGTGGGGATCGCTGACAACTCCCATTTTCGCCATCTTGAGTAAGGCTACCACCTTCATGAAGTAGGGATCTGGATAGAGGCACATCGCTCTAGCGTGATGCGCCAAAGACCTGCCCTGATGGCCCTCCTTAATCGTTTTCACCGCCAGCTTCTCCAGCGTGCGCAACCCCGGATCGCCAGCGTCGTCCACCAGCATCGAAACATCCTTATCGTACTCCTTCGCTATTTCCAACATCAGATCTATGTGCTTCTCCGCATCTTCGTCGGTGTATTCTATCCAAGGTATCCCTCCCACCACATCCGCGCCGATTTCAACGGCTTTCCTCACCAGCTCTTCTGCCCCCGGGTCCCTGATTATCCCGTCCTGGGGAAACGCCACAACTTGTAAATCCACTAGACCCTCAAACTCTTTCTTCGCCTTCAGCAACGCTTTAACGCCCTCCAACCTTGCCTTGGTATCGGTGTCGGCAAAGGCACGTATGTGTGTTATGCCGTGAATAACCGCCAAATCAATTGCTTTTCTCACGTTTTCTAAGATCCAGTCTTCGTGATACCTCTCTTTGACCTTTGATGCCAGCTCTATCGCTGTCATCGCTTTCCCCATTGTCCCCTCACGATACGATTTAAGCGCCTCCTCCCCTACCAATCGGAGCGTATATACTTTACAGAGATGAAGATGCGGATTCACGAATGATTCAGTAACGAGCCGACCGTCCGCATTTATCTCAAATTCCCCTCTACTCTCCACGCGCTCTTTTATCTCAGAGATTCTGCCATCGCTTATGCCTATATCGAGAAGTTTATTCGGAAAAAATCTTGTCCGTGCGTTTCTAACGACGATGTCGTATTTTTCAACCATCTAAAGTCCCACCTTTCATCCATCGTAATATGTTAAAAATTTTTCTAGTTTATCTCGACATACAAATTATGGGCTAACATGATAGGTGCCGTAATTTTAGCTGCTGGAGAATCTAAGCGAATGGGCAAAAATAAGCTCCTTCTAGAAGTCCGGGGGAAGCGAGTAATAGAATGGGTTGTCGAATCTTTTAAAGGAATAGTCGATGACATCGTTGTTGTTTTGGGACACGAGCCTGAGGTAATTATCCCCATTTTAAGAGGGCTTGAAGTGAGATGGGCGATAAATAAACAATACATGGACGGGATGGTTTCGTCCTTCAAGGAAGGCCTCGAAAAACTCAGAAATTATGAATCAGTTTTCCTCGCGCTCGGAGATCAACCATTTGTGGATAAAGAATTTCTCTTGAAGGCAATAAATGCTTGGAGAAACCAAAAGGCAAAAATAGTAAGCCCAGTATACAAGGGGAAAAAGGGACACCCGGTGCTTTTTGACCAAAGTTTGTTCGATGAGATCTTGTCGCTCGATAAACACAAAACGATCAGGGACATCATCCACGCACATGCCGCAAATGGGCCATCTTAGATATGGACGTTCCAGAAGACCTCATGAGACTTACTAAGCCTTGATTTCTCTACCCCGCTTGATTTTTTCGATCAGCTCTGCAGCTATGCTAACGGCGATCTCCTCAGGCGTTTCTGCCCCGATATCGAGACCAATCGGGCCACTTATCCTTTTTAATATGCGCTCCGGTGTTCCCTCCTTACGTAGGATGTCCATCAATTTACCTATCTTGGTTTTGCTACCCAAAAGACCCAAATATGCCACATTTTCGCGAACGAACCTCCTGAGGGCAGAAAGATCGTGCTTTGGTTCACCATGGACGATCGCGACGTAAGTATTGCCATCGACTTTCACCTTCTTTAACGCCTCTTCAAAATTTTTGTCATAAATGAGCTTGGCATTCGGAAAGCGCTCCTTCGTCATGGTATCTTTCATATCGTCCACCACCGTTACTTCGAAGCCGAGAAGCTCAGCTATCTTATAAGTTGGAAGTGCTACATGGCCGGAACCGACTAACACCAACTTGGGCTTTGGCTCGATCACGTCGATGAACACGGTTAATGCCCCCCCGCACCATAAACCCGTGTCTAACTCGTTCTCTCTTGCGCCTCCATAAAAAGCGAACTTCAAGCTCGTTGGCTTTCTCTCCTTAATTGCCCTCAGCGCCTTCTCCTTGAGCCCCCTCTCGAAAGATTCTCCCCCGCCTATC
>JAWCKY010000067.1:0-5598 GCA_038851365.1 Hadarchaeales archaeon (SeqCode) | reverse complement strand
GGTATTCCTTCAGGAAGTGATCCCATATCACCTCCCAACGCGTGTCGAAGGAAACCGCTACGGTATCCGTGGTCGACCAGCCGTACATTCCTACTATATCGCTGTCCTTGCCCACGAACCAAATGCCTTTTTCTTCAGCGACCTCAACCGGGGCCGTAGAGTCCGTGTAATTCGTTAAGACATCGCAGCCAAGATCCACTAGGGCTAATGAGACCTCCCTTTCTACCGGCGGGTTATACCATTCTCCCACGTATTTAACGTATAGCGTGGCATTCGGGTTCACTTCTTTTATCCCGAGGTAGAACGCCGCCATCCGCCTCCAGTTCTGAACGCAGGCTGGCCCCACTGCAATACCTATTTTATTCGTTCTCGTTATCGCGCCGGCCACTAGGCCCTCCAAATACATCGCTTGGTACTGCCTGGGGAAGAACCTCAGGTGATTTCCTCCCCTACTAATGTCGCTTCCTATGTTGCCCAAGAACCAAACGTTCGGGTAATCCCTCTTAATGGTTTCAAAAGCCGGCACAGCACAGGGCTCCCAGCTCCCCACGACGAGGTTCGCTTTCTTTGTTGCGATAAGGTCCCTCGCGGACGCAGCTGGGTCCCTTCCCTCGAGCACCACTCCTTCATCATAGTAATAATCGAACCAGGGGTAAAGCCATTTCAGCCGATCCGCCGCTATTTTATACCGACCATCCCAAGTGGACCCAGCGGTGTAGCCCCCCATCACGAAACCCATTATGATATTTTCGGCCACTGGCACTGGCTTTTCCACGATTTTTTCCACCACTTCTCCCGCGGGTTTAGCAAAGTATACTACTGGTCCGACGATTATCGCGGTTATTATTACAGCGATTATAACTGCTGTCGCAACTGCTATTCCTCTTTTTTCACCCCTCATTTAACCACGATGAGACTAGCTTTTGCGATGTTTTTAAAACTTTCTATTGAGGTTCAAAATTGGAACTTTTCGACAAATTCTTAAAGAGGGATTATTAGAACTTTAGAAGGTCGGCATGAGGAAAGAAGAATTAGATACCCCCTCTCTTATCGTAGATCTCGATATTTTGAGGAGGAACATAACGAGCATGGCTGATTTTGCAAGGGGCGTCGGGGTGAAGCTTCGCCCCATGACCAAGACCCACAAGTGTCCCGCGATAGCGCATTTGCAGTTGGAGGCGGGAGCAGCTGGAATCCAAGTGGCCAAGCTGAGCGAGGGGGAGGTCATGGAAGCCGCCGGGATCAAAGACATTTTCATCTCCAATCAAATCGTCGGGACCCAAAAGATAGACAGGCTCCTCAGGCTCGCCAAGAGGGCCAAAATCAGGATCGCCGTCGATAGCGTCGAAAACGCTAGGGGGATATCCAAATCTGCCGAAGGCAAAGGCATGAAGATCGATACTCTGCTCGATATCGACACGGGCATAAAGAGGACGGGAGTACCACCTGGAAAGCCGGCTCTCGAACTGGCGAAGGAGGTGGCGAAGCTACCGGGTCTAAATCTGATAGGGATTTATACCCATGAAGGCATCGTTTATCGGGCTAAAAACAAGGAGGAGCTTCACGAAATAGCTACGCGAGCGGCTCAGGAGATGGTCGAGACCGCAGAGTTGTTGCGCGACAACGGAATTGACATAAGAGAGGTTAGCCTAGGCTCGACACCTGGTGCGAGAATCGTCGCCAAAGTGAAGGGGGTCACCGAGATAAGGCCCGGAGCCTATGTCTTCAACGATACCCAACAGTATGGTCTCGGCGTGTGCACCGAGGAGGACTTCGCCGCAACGGTCCTTACCACGATAATAAGTGTACCGGCTGACGATCGGGCAATATGCGATGCCGGATCAAAGGCTGCTGGCCCGGATTCCTGCACGTTTGGAGCTTTTACCCCTCCGAATACCCCACCCGTTGAGGTCCGCAGGAAGGATCCAACTACTGGTCTAGGGCTGGTGAGGACTCTAGATGGCGAGATCCTTTGGGACATCGTTTTCGATTCTAAGATCGGAGAGGAGTATGGGCTCCTGCGGGGCGAAAGGTGTAGGAGATTGTTCAAGGTTGGGGATAAGGTGGAGATCATACCAATCCACTGCTGCGGCACGGTTTTCCTGTACGACGAGATCATCGGTATCAGGGACAATGAGGTCGAGGTTATCTGGCCCATATCCGCGAGGGGAAAGGTCAGTTAATGGGTGAATTCGATCGCTTTTCGATGTTTTGAAAAAAGACGTAGATTTGTTGGTCGAATTGAAGCATAGAGAAATTGGATTTAACCATATGAAGTAATCTCGAAGCTTTATTTTAATCCAAGGGTTATACAATGACCTAGGGACATCTATATGGAAGTTTTGGAGGCCATTCGGGTAAGAAAGTCGAGTAGGGCCTATTCCCCAGCTCCTGTACCAAAAGAGAAGCTTGAAAAGATCTTAGAAGCGGCCCGCCTAGCACCGTCCGCGGAGAACAAACAACCTTGGTACTTTGTGGTCGTAACAGACCCTAAACACAAAAAGCAAATCGCGAAAAGTGGGAGATTTGCGAGGTTTTTAGCCGAGTGCCCCTTGGTAATAGTCGGTTGCGCTGATTGCAAAGCTTCGCCTAAATGGTATGCGATCGATACCGCGATCGCGATGCAGAACATGGTCTTGGCGGCGACCAGCGAGGGCCTCGGAACTTGTTGGGTCGGAAGCTTCGACGAGGAACTCGTTAAAAGCCTATTAAAAATCCCAGATCACTACAAGGTGGTTGCTCTCCTGGCTGTGGGTTATCCAAAAAAGAAGTTTGACTTGCTGGGACGGATCATGCACCTCATCCGCAGAAGGAAGAAGCTACAAGATATAGTGGGCCTAGAGGAATATGGGAGACCTTTCATTTAGCGATACGTCACGCGCGGAGGTCTATTTCCTGCGAGCTGCGTCTAAAATCGCGTCGATGATCTGTTTATAACCGGTGCATCTGCAGAGGATACCGCCAATAGCCTCCTTCACTTCCTCCTCGGTCGGATTGGGGTTCCTCCTCAACAAGGCCTCGCCGGCGATGATAAATGCGGGGGTACAGAAACCGCACTGTACTGCACCGTGCTCGATGAACGCCTTTTGGAGACGTGTGAGTTGTCCGCCCTTCGCTAGACCTTCGATCGTGGTCACCTCTCGCCCATCGACTTCCACGGCTAGCACCAAGCAGGACTTGACCGGTTCTCCGTCCAAGAGGATGGTGCATAACCCACAGTCTCCTCGCTCGCATGCTCGCTTGGTGCCAGTCAACTCGAGCTCCTCTCGAAGTAGCTGTAGCAGGGTTTTATTGGCCTCTACTTCTAGCTCCCATTTTTCACCGTTCACCATAACCGAGATCTTATGCTTCGACATCAACTACCCCCAAGAGCTGCTTTAAAATGCGCCTCGTGAGCACGCCTGCCATATGCAAGCGGTATTCCCTACTTGCACGAACGTCGGAGATCGGCGAAATCCTCTCCCGCACGACCGAAACGGCTTTTTCGATCTTCTCGTCGAGCGAGCCGCTTTGGCGGAATATTTCCTCAACCTCTGGAACCAAAAGTGGCGTCGGCGCCACCGAGGAAAGGGCGACGCGCACCAACCTCTCTTCCGAGCTGGACACCAAAGCTGCGACCCCTACCACCGCCAAGTCCTCGCCTCTGGTGCGCCCCCACTTGAGATAGTCACTTTTAGTTCCATCAGGTGGGGTTGGTACCCTGACCGCCTTAACGAATTCACCCTCTTGTAGCGCCGTACGCTTGACGCCCTTGAAGAACTCACGGATTTGGATTACCCTCTGACCCTTTTCGCTCACCGCGATCACCTCGGCATTTAAAACAAGAAGCGCGGGTGCGGTATCGGCCGCCGGCGAGGCATTGCATATGTTCCCTACGAGCGTGGCGCGACCCCTGATGATGGGATCCGCCAAAACGCTGGCTCCCTTCCAAAGCACAGGGAAGCGTTTTTTCACGACGGGTGATGCGATAAGCTCGTTCAGCGTAACCGCAGCACCTATGGTTAGTCCATTTTCCTCATCCCAAGAGAATCTATGAAGTTCCTCGATTCCTTTGATATCTATCACGTATTTTGGCCTCGCTAGTCTATCCCTCATAAGCACCAGTAAATCGGTGCCTCCAGCGAGCAGCTTCGCTTCTCTACCATGCTCAGCAAGCAAGGCCGTGAGCTCTCCGACTGTTTGAGGTTTGAGATAATTGAACTTAGGCAGGGGCAATTTTTTTCACCTTTTGAAGTGCCCTCCAAACCCTCTCACGGGTCATCGGGATCTCAAAGAGGTCAACCCCCACGGCATCGTGGATAGCATTCGCTATTGCTGGCTCTACCGAAATCCTTACATGTTCCCCGACGCCCCTCGCACCAAACGGGGCATTGCGCTGCGGGTTCTCTATGGGGATAAACATAAACTCATCTGGGATATCTTGGGCCCTGCAGATCTTATAATCCGTAAGATTGTTATTCAACAACGCACCTTTCTCGTTGAAGATGAACTCCTCCATGAGCGCGCTCCCGATGCCCTGCACGATCCCTCCGTAGATCTGCCCCTTTAACAAGAGGGGATTGATAGACCTGCCTATATCGAATGCTGAAACGACTTTAAGGACCCTCACATCACCGGTCTCCGGGTCCACTTCTACCTCCGCTCCTTGTGCCCCAAACGTCCACATGAGCGCCGGTCGCCCTTGTCCAGTTTCGGGATCGAGGTTGGTCAGTCCCTCAGCCGTATAATAACCATAACCGAGTATTGGACCACGGATCCCTCTCCCATCCGGGAGAACACCACAGGTGGCAATAGCTGCGAGAGGCAATCCCTTCTCTGGCTCTCTAGCTACGAAGACCCGCCCATCCGCTATCTCTAGCGATTCGGGTGGCATCCCAAGCAGCTCGGACGCCGTAGCTTTGACCTGTTTTTTGAAGTCCTCCAAAGCCCTCAATAAAGCATTCCCATCCATGAAAAGGCTCCGACTTGCCACAGTTTGCCAAGTATAGGGACTAAAGTCGGTTTCCTTTTTAGCCATGACCTTGATCTTCTCGATAGGCATCTGGAGTTCCTCGGCCGCCATCTGAGCGAAGGCGGTAATGGTCCCTTGACCCATTTCGGTGGTGCTGACGGAAACCGTTACCGTTCCGTCCTCGTTTAGCTTCACGATGGCGGAAGATGAGGTAAACGACGGCATGGCCGGCGCCTTCCAAAGCGCTGCTATTCCCTTTCCCCTCAACTTTCCTCCAACATGCCTTTGCTCCTTCTCCCCCCAACGGAGGGCCCTTGCCACAGCCTTTATGCATTCGTCGACCCGCCCAGCGTCGTCGCAAAGCTTTTCACCGGTTGCGGTAATACTCCCGGGTATTGCTGCATTTTTCAGGCGAAACTCCACCGGGTCCATGCCGATCGCTCTCGCAACCAGGTCCATCTGTCTCTCCACCGCGAAGTGTAGCTCGGCATGGCCGAACCCCCTATAGGCAGTACCATAGGGATGATTGGTGTATACCGTCAGGCTATCGCACTTTATGTTCGGGATTTCGTAGGGGCCAGTACAGGAGTAGCCAGCCGCGCGTCCGATGTTTACCCCGTAGTCGGCATAGGCACCGGCATCCCAAA
>JAWCKY010000066.1:0-2945 GCA_038851365.1 Hadarchaeales archaeon (SeqCode) | reverse complement strand
GTCGCGCGCAGGGCTACCGCAAAGCTAGTAAGCGATAGGTTGGAGGTGGAGGCGCCATGAAGCCACGAACCGCAAGGAGGCTAGAGCCACCGCTAGATGACGAGTTGGTGAAAAAACTCAAGGTCGGGGACTTCGTCAGCGTCACCGGGCGTATTTTCACGATGCGAGATAGAGCCTATGACATGGCCCTCAAACTCTTCAGGGCTGGTAGGCGAATACCTCTCGACCTGCGTGGAGGCGTGGTTTACCACTGTGGCCCGTTGGTGAGGAAAATGCATGGGGCTTGGCAGGTCCTCTCGGCTGGCCCCACCACCAGTGCAAGGCTCGACCACATGCAAGTTGAGTTCGTGGAGTCCACGGGCGTGCGCGCCCTCGTGGGAAAGGGGGGCGTGGGAGAGGAGGTAGCTAGGGAGCTCAGGCGACTGGGATGCGTATATCTGGCATTTACTGGCGGCGCCGGGGTATTGGCGGCAAGCGCCATCGAGAGGGTCGAAAAGGTACTTTGGCAAGACCTCGGTGCCGCGGAGGCGCTCTGGGTGTTGCGCGTTCGAAATTTTGGACCTCTGGTGGTAGCCATCGACCTCCACGGCGGGAACCTTTACCTTCGAAGGGGGCAACAACTAAAAAGGGATAGGAGGGAAGGGTTGTTATGAACCCCAAGATAAAAAGTGTTGCCTTGGATTTCATCTTCGGAGGCGCCATCGTCGCGGGTGCCCTTTTCGTGGCATCCTTGCTGGGACCTCTGTATGGGGGTCTTCTGGCGGGTGCCCCTATTAGGGCGGGTGGCACCATATTCCTCGCCTCCCTCCATCGCGGCGAGGAATTCGCGAGAGAAGTCGCACGAGGTGTGATGCTGGCCATGGTGGCAAACGTGGGCTTCGCCGTCGTCCTCTACTTCTGCCTGCCAAAACTCGGTTTGTACAAGGCATTCGCTGCGGCCAGCTTGGCCTTTCTCGCCCTCGTCGTCGCGATGGCGAGGCACAGTTAGCTCATAAGGTGGCGGGGTATGCCGGCCAAGAAATCGCTGGGCGGGCGATTCAAGCGCTACGCTAGGTCAGATCTAATCGCCTCGGTGCGGTGGAACTCTAGATTGCTGGTGATCGTCGGGCTGGCTTTTATCTGCTTCATAGCCCTCGGCGCCGCCGCCGGCTCAAAAAGGGAGAGCCCACTCGGCAAGGTGATAAAAGACCAGGCCGAACCGAGGCTCGAAAGGATGGAGAACGAGGCCATCGGCGTGGGCTATGGGCCAGACCTAGCGACCCGCGTCATCGTCAACAACGTCTCGCTCGCGCTAGAAGTCGTTGGCCTCGGAATCGGGCTGGGGATATACCCTGCCTTCGTCCTCGCGTTGAACGGGCTGATCCTAGTTCTACGTGGCGGCCCGGCTGGAGGATTTCTCGGCCCTGAACTTCCTATCGCTCATCTTGCCTCACGGGCTCATCGAGCTGTTGGCCCTAGTGATCGCCGTCGCGTGTGGGATCAAGCTAGGCATCGCTGCCGCCAACGCCTTGGCGAGGAGAAAACTCGAACCACTGAAGCAAGCCGGTCGAGACGTCACCAACCTTTTGCCGGCTTCCTTGATCCTATTCGTCGCGAGCGGCCTCGTAGAGGGTTTCATCAGTCCACTTTACGGACCCTATGTCGGATACGCAAAGATAACACTGGGGCTGGCGCTCTTCGCCGTGGCTTTGGCTTGGCTATGCGGCTGGCTCAAGCGCGGCGGCCGGTGAGGGCTCGTGCTAAGCGTTTGATCGTCTCATCCACTTCCCCGTGGGGGATGTAGGGGAGGTCTTGTTCGCCCGCCACCACGCTGGCGAGTTCATTTATGGCGGCAGAGGCTGGGCACTCGGGCTCGTAGACCACCACCGGCACACCCTCGCGTTCCGCCTCCTGCACCTTTACATCCTCAGGGATGGCGGCAAGCAAGGGCATCGACCCAAGCGTCGCCCCCATGAAGTGCTCGACTTCGGCCAGCGATAGATCGGCGGCCTTGCCCACGCGGTTCACTACAAGACCTCGCGTCCAAGTGCCCAGCACGTTCGCCAGCCTTATGGTCTTGTAGCAATCGACCAAACTCGCATAAGTCGGGTTTGCGACGGGGATCATCTCCCTCGATGCTGCGATGGAGATAATCGTCGCCTCCGCGATGCCGGCGGGTGCGTCTATGAGTAGGAACTCGGTTTGGCGGAGGAGCTCCCCTATCGCCTCCTCGACCCTCTCGCGCCTCACCTTCGCGAGCACATCGTGCACGTCCTCGAAGCGGAAGCCCGTCGGCACCACCTTCACGCCGTAGTTACGGTAGATGGCGTCCTCCACCTCCGCCCTGCCCGCGAGCACGTCCAAGAAGCTCACCTCGGTTCTATGCATGCCCATTATTATCGCCAAGTTCGCCATCGCGAAATCTCCGTCAAGCACCGTGGTGTCGTGGCCTAGCGCGCTCAAAGCGATGCCCAAATTGGCGGTTAGGGTCGTCTTGCCCGTGCCGCCCTTGCCCGAGGAGATGGATATCGAACGAGGCCTTGGCCTCACCCTTCAACCTCCGCTTAGAAAATGGGCAAAGGCGGCTTAAAAGCTATGAATTTTGTTACATATGTAACAAAAAATTAGAGGACCCTCAGCGATTGAGCTGGCCTCGCCTCCGGGTGAACCTCGAAATATCGCCTGACTGGTGCTAGGAGTTCTATCAGCGCCTCCGCCAATGCCGCCTTCAAGTCGGCGGGATGTAGCTCGCCCGCGGCGTAAAGCTTCTTTAGCTCCCCCGTATCCCGTAGCTCGATGGGTCCCCCGTAGCGGGCAGGCCTCCTGACCTCGAGCTTGCCCAAGGCGGGGAGTACCACGTGCTCCGCGTATTCGATGATAGGATTGGCATCGAGCACCTTCGGCGGACAGAAAGCCTTCTTCACCTTTTCCTCGATCGCCTCGGGCTCGTCGTCGACCGCAATGAA
>JAWCKY010000065.1:0-3028 GCA_038851365.1 Hadarchaeales archaeon (SeqCode) | reverse complement strand
TCAACAGGATTAACGGTGTTTCCTTTATTTTTTCAAGTTGAGAGTTGAGCAGGTAGCCAGCGAAAAGTCCTATTATCGCACATGCTAACAGGATGGGATAGCTCTCGAGTACTATCCTGCGCAAGTTGTAGATCGCCAAGCTTTCACCCCACTAAAAGCACGGCAAAGAAAATACACGCGACGGTCACGAAATCGCCGATCGTCGCCATCGCGGGGCTTGTAACGTTATCGGGATCCAAGCCCTTTACGTACGCAACGACCGCTACCGCAAACGTCATCAAGGCTAAGATAACGCCTGACGTGAAACCGGCCACAACAGCTATAGCCATCAATTTAAGAATGCCGATCGTCTCAACGCCGGTCAGAATGCATGCCATAAACGAAAGCACGCCGATCGTCGCGGACGCGAGTAGGCTGAGAACCAGCGACGAGATTATGTTCGTCTTAACCTCGGCCGTCAAAGCGAGGCGAGGCTCTATGATACCCGTGTGTAGCGCCGTCCCCAGCCTTGAGGCCAAAGCGCCGTTTATATTGCCCCTTAAGTCGAGGAGCGGCGGGACCATCACGAGCAAGCCTGGAAGAAGAGCGAGGCGATTCTCCATGCCCTTCAGCGTGAAGCCAGCGGCGAGCTCGATGAAGGCGCAAATCAACAAAATCGATAGCCCTTGAATTACGATGGCTCGAACGTCTGCCTCCTTAGCCATAGCTGCACCCGAAGGAGGTTGGCTTGGCTTCTATTTATAACAAAATTGTGCACCGCGGGGTTGACCATGCAATGTTTTTGGCGAAGCACGTTAAAAAACAGATGCCGGTTTTGTAATTTTCCCTGCGAAATTAAAGGATCCTCACTTCAACGTTGTCAATGTAGTACATCATATAAGTTTCCCAGCGGACCGAAAGGCCCAAAGCGACCCATATTTCCTCGCTGGAACCGATGTCTATATTCGCTGTGTAACTGTATCTTTTCCAGCCCACGACTTCATTGGCATTTCCAATTACGGCGAAATCTTCTTCAGTTCTTGGCTTTCGCACATCGGCATAAGCGCATACTACCGCTATTGTATTTGCAAGGCTTTCGTGATCACTGTAGAAATCGAAGGAAACGTTAACTTGTTTTCTGGAGCTTTTTTCTACGGCTATTTTTCTTTCTATCCATATAGTCCCGTCATCCTGCCGCCCGTCTATGAAAAACTTCAACGAGAATCTTCCAGAACTTGCCACGTCGTCCGACCACGTTATGCTCCATTCAACGTAATGTCCGGGGTTGTTAGGATCAAATGGCACATCCGCGCTTATGGCCCATTCGCCAAGTCCGTTTTCAAAGTCTTCTATAATCGTTTGTGCTTTGCCGAAAGGTCGAGAGTACCAAATGTTAATTGCGCTAACCATGATTATTGCTGCGAGGATAACTGTAACAACGGCTCTCGCATTCAAAATACTAACCCCTCTCGTTGTTTGCGGTATTTTTGATATTGTGGGCATTATTCTGCATTTTCATCGTCTCGCTTATGGAGCTATCTTGGAAAGTATATACCCAATGCGTGATGAAAACATCGCCAAAAAGTGTCCAAAACCCCATCCGTTTATGATTCAATGCTCAGCAAAAGAATCGGGTTTCGCGGCGCCCAGCTTTTGCCTCTTAATCGATATAGTACGAACTGACCTCATTATCCTAAAATGGTTTGGTGGTGCGGAGGGTGGGATTTGAACCCACGACATTCGGATATCCGTACCCATTCCTGGGAACTTCAGTTTTGCCCGACTAGGATTACCTAGCCGACCGACACTCTCCCAGGCTGAGTTACCTCCGCACCATTTTACATTTTAGCCCCCCATCTTAAAATTTTCTTCTCATGCCTTAACTGATACCATACATTTGTTACGTCCAGCCGCGAATGACTATCAAAAAATTTTATTAAATGTGAGCTTGAAGATGGCTGGGTGCGACGATGAAGGGGGCGATGAAGAAGCGCCAAAAGCGGATCGAGCACATTAAGGTTCATGGCGACATGACCGTCGATGAGCTCGTCCGGGAGTTCGGAAAGTGTGGTGTGTTCGGTGCCGGCAGAGTCGCTGAAGCCGTCGACATCTTTTACGAGATGGTCTCGCGAGAGGACACGACGACCTACTTGGGCTTAGCCGGTGCTTTGGTGCCTGGAGGAATGCGGCAGGTAATCACGGATTTGATTCGTGATCACCTCATCGACGTGCTCGTCACGACCGGCGCGAATATGGTCCACGACATGATCGAGGCGTTCGGCGCGTCGCACTACAGGGGCAGTGCAATCGTAGACGACGCCGAGCTATATAGGCTGCAGATAGATAGGATCTACGACGTTTTCCTCTACGAGAAGGACTTCAGCATGTACGATGAGCGCTTCATCGAGCTGCTCGGAGATCTCCCTTCGAAACACATGTCCATCCGTGAATTCCTTTATGAGGTCGGCAAGCGCATCGATGACCCGAACTCCATCCTCCGCGCGGCGGCCGACGAGGGGGTGCCAGTCTTCTGTCCGGCGATAGCCGACTCCGCAATAGGCTTGGATATGTGGCGGTTCAAACCAAAACACGGCTCGGACCTCTTCGTCGAAGCCTTCGCCGATCTCAACGATTTCATGGAGATAGTGCGCAAGGCCAAGCGCAATGGCGCCATCATGCTCGGCGGCGGCGTGCCGAAGAACTTCATCCTGCAGGCGATGATCGTGGTCAAGCGTGGTGGCTACGACTACGCAGTGCAGATAACCATGGATAGACCTGAGCCGGGAGGGCTAAGCGGCGCCACCCTGGAGGAGGCTAAGTCCTGGGGCAAGGTGAGCGGCCGAGCGAGAGCAGTGCAGGTAATAGGCGACGCGAGCATAATATTCCCCCTGATAGTGGCAGCCGTCAGGGAGCGGTTGGCCAAGTCCAAGCCAAGGCGATAGATATATGGCGATCAAGGTGGGCTGCTGCGGCTGGGGTTTCTTCCCGGGCGGCCTCAAGGCTTACGCTGCAAAGTTCTCGCTCGTTGAGGTCCAGCAGACCTTCTACA
>JAWCKY010000064.1:0-7851 GCA_038851365.1 Hadarchaeales archaeon (SeqCode) | reverse complement strand
AAGCTCAAAGGTGTTCGAATCTAGAGGAGTATCTAGATCCAACGGCCTGCGAAACTCGCTAAGTCTCTCTATTAGGGAGATGTACTCTCGGTCATGGACAAGTGCGATGTCATCTCGAGATGCGGGAGTGGGTTCAATGACCTGCACGCTAGACGAAGACCAAAGGTTGGCTCGCTTCAGCGCCTCCACGATCGCGCGCAAACGCTCCGGTCGCTCCGGATGCCATTCGCTCGGCCTATGTTCGAGATATCTTTCGGAATAAATTAGAACCGTGCGCATGGTGTCCCCTTAATGTTTGCATACCAATCTCGCCTTTCTTATTAATAGATGACCTCTATCGCCTTTCCATACGAGTTCAGCCTCTAATATCTCGATACGCTTACGGAAGAAGGGCGCATCTAGAACGAGGGACTCGTACTCGCCGCCTTCACCGGTGGGATTGACCCCAAATTTCCGGTTGACCTTTCGTAAATCCTCCACGCACCCCTCATCGATCTTCCTGCCCAACCAATTTTCGTCGAGCCCCTCAGCGGAAACGCTCGTGATTATCGCCTCGAAGCCAGCGTTAATAATTTCGTCCAGTACCTCGAACGGGTCGCGACCCCAGAGGGGGGCCATATGGGAAAGCCCGAGTTCCTCACATACTCGATCTATCTTACTTTTTTGATAAGCGGAGGATATTGTGCCAGTGACCACCGCTTGAACGTCGAGCGTTCGTAGAACCTCCTTCAAATCCTCTAGCTCTCGTTCCTTTTCGCCGGATGTCTCGGATTTGACGGCGGGGATGCCTACGCACTCCGCAAATAAATCGATAAGGTGGACATTTGGGCGGTGGAACATCCAAGAATCTTCCTGCGTTGGGATCATCGCGATCAAAGACTTGACCTCATACCCCTGCAACATTGCTAACCAAAGAGCATAAGTCGAATCCTTGCCCCCGCTAGAAAGTGAAGCGATCCTCATAAGCCTTCCTTAAGCGCCTTATGTGACATCTTAGGCCCCATGTATTGTAAATTATGTCCTCAATCGTCTAAAAGCGATTGGACGACAAATTTAGCCGACGAGTTTGAGCTAAAGTCCTATGGCTGAAAGCACGCTATCCTTCAGCCCAGCGAAGTATAGGATGCATGGAACCATGATGACCCCCATGCAGTGGGTGCGCTTGACCCTCACCACAGCCGGTAGCAGGCCTATCGCTGTTGCAGTCACGAGCACAAGCAGTCCCATGAAACCCGCGTAGTAAACCGTCAGCGCAACTATGCTCGCCATTACGATCGCGCACATTAAGCGATAGGGCAACTTATCCATGTGCCTCGCCGCCAGTTCGCCTAACTTTAAATGCATGACCGCGGAAAGTCCCCCGGCAAGTAGTGCGGCCCCGACCAAAAACATGAGTTCGTTGGGCCCAACCTTCAGCAGTTCCCCAACAGCGACCGCGGCGCCGCTCCTAGGTCTGCCTATAGCATAGAGTGCGACGAACGAGAATAGCATCTTTGCCGTGTTCACACCGCTTACCGCTATGAGGAACTCGCTAGTACCGCTCGAGCGAGTAGCTAGTTGCGCTAAAACCGTGCCCTGAGATGGACCTATCCCAGGGACGAAGCCAGTTAGAATTCCCGCAGCAGTTCCGGCGCAGAGGGGGCGGATGTTCGAGCGAAGCTCGAGCGGTTCGCCGCCGATGTATTGCTCCGGTAAGCTACTCTTTTGCAACGCGCTCACAAGCAGGACGCTTATACCGAACAGCCCTGAAAGTAGAGGCATAAGCGCGGCATCGCCTCTGCATAGGTTTGTATCAAGCGTTAGCAGACCTAACAAGCCCGAGAGCAGAAAGATCACCGTGGCCCAAGCTATGCCAGCCTTTGACCGCTCGAGCACAATCATGATGGCGATGACGCCGGTGAGCAGCAAATGCATGAACGGACGTATCAACTCGTATGCCGATGCCGCGACGAGCGATAGCGGCCAGACCAGCGCGGCACTCAACGCTAGCGAACTCAAACAGCCTAAGGCGGTAAGCCTTATTGCCTCGTAGCCCCTTCCTTCTAATAACAATCGATGCGCAGGCAGCACGGAAAGCTCTGTCCCTTGCTCCGGAGCACCGAGGAATGTCGCGGGTATATAGCTTAAAAACGTGTGCGTCGTGGACATCGCAACTATGGTCGCTGCGAGGTGCATCGGAGGGAAGGAAGAACTCAACGCTAGGCCGGCGAGCATCGGCGTTAAGTTGTTCACGTGGATGCCAGGCACCAAGCCCGTGAAGGTACCCATACCCACGCCAAGCAACACGAACGCTAGCACATCCAGCATCAAGCGGCCTCTATCACGTGAACGTGGCTCGCGGACTTGACCTGAAGCTCCAATTGATCCTTGTATAGCTGAAGCCAGCCGTGCACGCGGATGGAGTAACCCACGTGAACCTCGGGGAAGCCGTTCTTCACCACGGAGGAGGGTACAAAAATCGGCAGCTCGTGGCCGTCTTCTTGTAGTGTCAAGATGATGTTCCCCTTACCTACGATCTCCCTTTCCACCACTACCCCTTCGACCTTCACGAGTTCTCCAAGTTGTTCTGCACTTAAACTCGAGATCTTTGTAGGTGGAGAATGTACCACGCGCAAGTCACTCGCTTTGTCTGGGACTATTTCGAGCTCATCTTGATACTTCTTCACCACTCCCGCAACTTGCACCACATCCAGCAATTCGATTGGCTCGTTCAATCCGGATCTCACCCTAGCGAAGATTGGGACTAAAATACTCCCACCCGAATCATCTTTGAGGGTCAGAAAAAGATGACCATCTATGTGTTCTCTCATGTCAATGACGCGGCCGGAAATCATCGTCTTAAGACCGAGAAATTCATCGTTAATGTTAGCGATCGGCGTAATGGACGGTCGCATCTGTGCAGCGGCCGCGTATAACGACAAGAGGCCTGTTAATGAGGTGAGCAGACTCAATTTTGTTATAAGCTTCTCGGACATTCTGCCCAACGCTCGATTGGCCGATGGCGGTTTATAAGGCGGAAACGGCAATTACTCAAAGGTGCCCAATTGCGCAGGTTATGGATACTCGGAATATTATTGCCTTTAACTGTCGCTGCGCCGGTTTTTGCAGCCGAGCCCACCAAATCCGTCGTCTACAGGACGACAATGACATACGAGGTTAGGAACAACGGCCCAGGGGAGGCCATAGACGTCATTGCGACTATCTGTATCTTCAAAGACTGGTCAGATTGGGCTAGCCAACGAGTTATCGCCACCGATGCCTTACCTGGCGGGGAGATCTTGGATGCCTTTGATAATCGTGTGCTGACCGTCCCATTAGGCACGATACATGCAGGTGAGAGCAAGACGATCGTCACAACCCAGATAATCAAAGTCGATTACGTCGACCGAAGGCCCCTTGATCCAAACGTCATAGCAAACTCGGTCTCACCGGGATTTGGGTATCTCTCACAGATAGAAGGGTTATGGGAAAGTGAAGCACCCGAGATCAGGGACAAAGCCCTGGAGTTGACGGCTGAGGAAACGAACCTCTACTTCAAGACCGAGAAAATCTTCGACTTCGTAAAGGATTATTTGGGATACGAAAAGCAGGCAGAGGAGCATGGTGCACTTTGGGCATATATGCACCGCGTTGGAGACTGTACAGAATTCACGAACCTATTCATAGCCCTATGCCGCGCCTCGGGCATACCCGCGAAATTCGTGGCTAGCTACGGGTATAAACCCGAGCTCGAGGAAGACCTAGAAGGCATGGGACACGCCCTCGCGATAGTTTATTTACCCAACCATGGCTGGGTCCCGGTCGATTTGACCTGGCCTTTAGGAGTTGGCTCATTTTGCGAGCTCGGTACTGATCGGATCATCCTGGCCACGAGCGATGGCATCGATATGATTAAAGACGGCGAAATACGTCCGCCCGGTGGCTACAGAGTGGACTACAGCTTCGTCGTGGGCTCACCAGCGGATTGCCAGCTAGTGTTGAAGGACGGGACGATTTCGCGCGAGGTTGCGGTTGAGTCCAAGATCAGTCCGGAACCTAGGATCGAAGATGGGGTTTGGAGGTTCTCGGTTTTGATCAGGAATGCCGGTCGGCGAACGGTCGCAAACGTAAACGTGGAGTTATTAGCGGACGTCGCATACTTCGAGGTACCGCCGGCTCAAAGTTTAAAGGAACTCGATGCCGGCGCCAGCCAAATCATGAACTTCGACGTGCGGATTAAAGGGGGTGTCGAGAGAAGTACCTTGAAAGCGCGCGTGACATACGATTGTGATTATGGAACCTTTGTGGCGGAGGACGAGTTGCAGGTGAGCGTCCCCACCCCGGTGATTCCTGAAGATATTTGGAGAAAACTCAGGGGGGCCCTACTACCGATCTTGCTCGCGGCAATCATCGTCGTGGCCACGGTTTTGGTCGTTCGCCGTCGATGAAGTTTTATATGTAGTTGCCCAAGGAGGTTTGGGTATCGATGTACGGTTTTGCGGGTACTGTGGTCGGCGTGCGATGCAAAGACGGCATAGCGTTAGCCTCAGATACCCGGGGAGCGGCTTATTACCTCGTGCTAAGCAAACGGGTGCGTAAGATCTTCCAGTTGGAGGAGCGGATCGGCGCCGCAATAGCTGGCAGCCCGGGCGATGTGCAGAGCTTGGTGAACTTGCTGAAGGCCGAGGCCAGCCTCTATAGGCTAAACCACAACCGATCGATTCCGACTAAGGGGTTGGCCCAGGTGGCGGCCAACTTATTGCACGATCGCCGCATGTTTCCTTATATAGTAGCGGGCATGCTTTGTGGCGTCGATGAAGATGGTCCCCACCTATTCTTCTTGGACCCGGTCGGCGGTAAACTCGAGGAGGAGAAGTTCGCCAGCGCGGGGACAGGTTCAACGGTCGCGTACGGTGTGCTCGAGCAGAATTATCGGGAGGATATGAAGCTCGAAGAAGGACTCAAGCTCGCGGTACAATCGATAAAAACTGCCATCGAGCGCGACGCGGCTACCGGCGATAGGATCGTTGCTTCGTTGATAGATGAGAGGGGTTATCGAGAGCTCTCGGAGGAGGAAGTGGAAAAGCTCCTTAAATGAGCCCTAGCCTCTCAGCGAGCTCTATCTGGTTCAACAGCTTGTTTTGTACGAGATCGTAAATCCGCATCGTGTCGCCGCTTAGTTCATCAATGATCAATAGCTTGCCATTCCTGCGGCCGAACTCCAGTTTCATGTCCACAAGCTCTAATCCTTTGGAGGAGAGTAAACTATTTACTAGTTGAGCCACCTTTCGCGTGATTGCTTCCATCGATTTCACTTCATCCGCGCTCGCGATCCCTAGTCTGATTATGGCCTGCGGCATTATCAACGGGTCCCCGAGAACATCGTCTTTAAGGGTGAATTCTACGATATCTAAACGCGCCATGGGCTCAACGTAGTTGCGATATCTCGCCAAGAAACTTCCGTATGCTTTTGCGCGATAGATGACCTCGAGTCTAATTCTCTCGGTAGGCAACACCTCGATCTCCGTATCCGAACACGACCTATAAAAATGGGTATCGATGCCGCCCTCTCGCAGCACCTCAAAAAAATAAGTGGCGACTTTAGCCGAAGCAACGCTTTTACCCGGAAGGATCCCGACGACGAGATTTCCTCCAGGATCGGGCCTCCCATCAGCACCGCCGGTGATGGTATCCTTGAACGTTATTAAGACTCGATCCCCCGTACGAATGACGCGCTTGGTCTTGCCTTCGTATATCTCCATCTCGTTACCTCAACCCCAGATCTTCCGCGATGTCTTCGAGCCCAAGTTCTTCGAGTTTGGCGCGGGTGGGGATCCCATTCTTGTCCCAACCCCTAGCATCGTAATAATCGTCTAACATCCGATCCAGCTCTTCACGCGTGATAACGCTGCCTCTAGAACCGCCCTCGCGTATGGGCTCATTCATCATCCGCGGCGGTAGGGTATCGTGCTCGCGATTGAACCCTTCCCTCACGTTGAATGCTTTCTCCAAATTGTAGACACGTTCGCCTAGCTTTAGCAGCTCCCTGTTTTTAAAGTTGTATCCGTGAACGGCTTTAAAGAAATCCGGTAGCTCCTCAATGAAGTAGAAGTGCCTTGAAAACTTGCATATACCAACAGTATCGTACACCGTCATGATATCCTCGACCGTTTTGACGTATGCTTTGCCCTCCGCGGAGAGTCTATCGACGCGCCTGAACTTCCACCACCCTCCGCTGAGTTCCGCTGCATAAGCACATGAGCGCAGGTGACAAGCACCTCTGGTTGAAACAGCATATGCTAGCCCCATACCTTTAAGACCACGGGCATCGTACGCCGGCGGCTCTAAGCCCTTGACGTGCACCGCAAAGTTCTCCGAACCTCTACCCAACCGTCGTGAGGCCTCGCGCACCCCTTCCGCGAGTAAGTTACCTATTCCCTTGCGCTTTGCGATCATCTCCAGCAGGCCTAGGATTGCCTCTGGGTTGCCGAAATTCAACCGAAGGCCGCCTGTGTCGCTCGAGGTGAGTAGGCCACGCTCATAGCATTCCATCGCCCAAGCTATGACGACCCCGGCGGATATCGTGTCCAATCCCAGCTCATCGCACATCGCATTTGCCTTCGCCAGCACCTCTGGATCGGCATTTCCAACGCACCCACCAAGCGAGTACTGGGTCTCAAACTCTGGGCCGTCCACGACGACCCCCGCATATGGTCCATCCTTGATGACGAAAACCTTGCCGCAGGGTTTAATGCAGGTGTGGCAGGCCTTTGTCTTGATGGAGTATTTCGGTATCCAATATTGGGGCGCGATGGTTCGGTAGCCCTCGAAGACCGAATCCTGCCAATTGCGCGTTGGGAAGACGCCATGAACCTCGTTCAATGTACCGATGAACTCACCCGTGCCGTACTTTATATCGGCGATCGCGTGGGGGTGAGTGGAAATCCTGCCGTACCACTCGGCGAGAAGTTTTTCCATGAGCTCGGGGTCGGCAAGCTTCAGATCACCGCTTCCACGAACGGCGATCGCCTTCAAACGCTTGGAACCCATCACCGCGCCCAAACCGGTACGTCCAGCCTGGCGGAAGTCGCTTTCTATGGAGGCGAACTTGACCAAGTTCTCTCCTGCCGGACCGATGCATGCGACCATGATCTTCATGTCCCCCCTGTCTTTGCGGATATCTTCAAGCGTGCCAGAAGTTGAGCGGCCCACTAAATGGGAAGCGTCCTCTATTTTGACCTCCTCGTCGTCGATCCAAAGGTAAGACCAGTTTTTTGCCATTCCCTTCACGATGAGCGCGTCGTAGCCCGCGAACTTAAGCTCGGGCCCGATGCCGCTACCGAGCATCGCTTCGCCAAAGGCGCCGGTCAGCGGAGATTTCGCATAAAACCCTGACTTGGAGGCCTCAGGCACTGGTGTACCGCAAAAGGCGCCGGGTGCGAAGATCAGGCAATTGTCCGGCCCAAGAGGATCTATCTTGGCTCGGACGTTATCGTAAAGCAAGCGGGCGCCGAAGCCATTGCCCCCGACGTATTTCCGCGCGAAGCCTTCGTCCAGCTCTTTCTTGCTTACTTTCCCGGTCGACAAGTCCACGAAGAGGAGCTTTCCGCCGTAACCGTACATTTACACCACCTTTAATGCCTCCAGCACGCAGTACTTGGCACACTGGGGGTCCCCATCGCAAAGATCACATATCATCGCAACATGCCTCGATGGGTGCATCCGGATGGCGTCGAAAGGACATGCCGTCTGGCAGAGGCCACAGGCGGTGCATAAATTCTCGTCGACCCTTATCGCGCCATTCGAATCCCGACTCAGCGCACCATATGGACATACCGCAATGCAGGGAGGTTTGTCGCACTGCCTGCAGAC
>JAWCKY010000063.1:0-3615 GCA_038851365.1 Hadarchaeales archaeon (SeqCode) | reverse complement strand
GCGAGGAGCTGTTTGAGATCCCTCGAGGGGTGTACTTAAAGGGGGCCAAGATCCCGAGCATAGATTCAAGGCGCTACGACTTCCAGATAAGCGCTAAGGAGGCCTTCCTCATCGAACGCGGCGAGCTAGTGGGGCCCTTCCGCGACGCCTCGCTGGTCGGGGTAGCGCCGGAGTTCTTCCAGAGCATAGACGCGGTGGCGGATGACCTCGAGATGAGACCGATACCGAATTGCGGCAAGGGCGATCCCATGCAGACCTTGCATGTGGGCAACGGCGGCCCCCACCTGCGGGGCAGGGGATTGGTAGCGGGGGTGAGATGATGCTCGAGGTCGCGCGCAAGGCGGTGGAGCTCGCCCGAAGGCAAGGCGCAAGGGAGGCCGAGGCCTTCGTCGCCGAGAGCTCGGTGACGACGGTGAGGATGGCTTCCAGCCGGGTAGTTGAGGTAAAGCGGGTGCGCGAGGGTGGAATAGGCCTCCGCGCAGCGATCGGGCAAAGGGTCGGATTTGCCTGCGCCAACGAGCTTACGCACGAGCTAGTGGAGCGGGCGGTCTCGATCGCCCGCGCGAGGCCGCCCGACCCCAACTTTCCGGGCTTCGCGCCACCGGCGAGGCCAAAGAAGGTCGAGGGCATCTACGACAAAGCGCTGGCCACCATGCCGTACGGGCGGGCGACATCGATGGCCGAGCTCATGCTCGAGTCCGCCCTCAGCTACGACAAACGCATCGTCGAGGCGTCGGGCGCGCTCACCATCGTCGTGGAGCGCTGCGCGATCGTGAACACGAACGGGCTAGCCGTCGTGGACAAAGCTACGAGGATCGTGGGACACCTCACCGCGGAGGCTCGAGACTCAAGGCGATCGGAAGGCGCCGCCTGGCTGGGTGCGACGAGGCTGAAGGCCCTGAGGATCGAGGAGATCGGCGAGCGCGCCGCGGAGCTGGCGGTGAACTCCTTAAAGCCTTTGAGGACCCCTCCGGGCAGCTACGATGTCATACTCGAACCTCCCGCGGCGGCCGATCTGTTCTACCACATGCTAGCCTACGCCGTCAACGGGCAGGAGGTCCACGATCGGATATCCTATCTCTCCGACCGCATGGGCGAGATCGTCGCGGCCGAGGAGCTGAGCATCTGCGACTGGGGAAACATGCCAGGGGGACTTTGCTCGAGGAAGGTCGACGACGAAGGGGTGCCGGCCCAAAAAACGCCTCTGGTCGAGCGCGGTAGGCTGGTGGGCTTCGTGTATGATCTATACTACGCCGCTAAAGCCAAGGGTAAGAGCACGGGCAATGGGCTTCGCGTCTCGGATTTGCCAGCGCGCTGCCATGCCGTTGAGCCAAGTCCGCACGTGACGAACTTGGTGATCTCGCGCGGCGACTTCAAACGCGAGGAGCTGATCGCGGACACCAAACGAGGGCTCCTGCTCTCGCGCATCTGGTACACTTACCCCATGGCTCCCCAGCTCGGGGACTTCTCGACGACCTCCAGGTGTGGCTTCTTGGTGCGCGATGGCGAGATCGTGGGCGCTGCGGAGCAGGTGCGAATTCACGAAAACATGCTCCGCCTGCTCAAGAACATCTCGGGCATAGCCGACGACCAAGAGCAGGTGATGCCGTGGGGAGCCTCCGCCTCGGTATGCTCGCCCAGCCTTCGCTTCAGCAGTGTCCGCGTGGGGTGACGAGCAACGCGGGTGCGCCCTCAAGCGCCGAACTTTCTGCCCTTGCCCATGAGGTCCGTGATGATCGGCAAGAGATCCTTGCCGCGGATCCGCCCCAAGCCTCCCCTCGCACAGGAGCGCTCGTCGAACCTCTGAACATCGTCGGTCCTAACGCCTGGCCCAGCGATGAGCACGGGTACGGGGTCGCCGGTGTGCTCCCTGACGCTAACCGGCGTGGTGTGGTCCACGGCTATCACGATGAGGTCGGCCGCCCCGAGGAGTTGGCCCAGCATTCGATCGACGCGCTCGATGAGCTGCACCTTGGCGGCCGCATTTCCATCGTGGCTGGCCTCGTCAAACCCCTTGACGTGTAGCAGCACTAGATCGTTGCGCTCCAGGGCTCGAAGGGCGGCATCTCGTTTGGCGTCCAGATCGGTGTTCAAGCCCCCCGTGGCACCGGGGACGTCGAGCACCTCCATGCCCGCAAGCCTACAGACGCCCTTCACGAGCGCGGCTGCGGCCACGCATGCGCCCTTGATGCCGAACCTCTGGCCCATCGGCTGGAGCTCGGGCACCACCCCCGCACCCCTGAGCAAGAGATAGTTGGCCGGGGGTAATCCCCTGCGCCTGCGCTCCTCGTTCAGCGGGTGGGCCTCCAGCACCTCGTGCGCCTTCCTCGAAAACTCGTTGAGCAGCCTCGCAGTTCTAGCCGCGCGACGCGACAGCGGCTTGACCTGCATCGCCTTGGCGCCCACTTGATGTGGATCCGAGTCCGTGACCTCGTGCGAAAGGCCCCTGCCGCACAGCACCAACGCTCCCCTGTGCCCAACGGTGCTCTTGAAGATAACTTGCACGCCACGCAATTTTATGCTCCGAAGGGCCTCCGCCAACCGATCCGCCTCCTGGATCCGCCCAGCCCTTCTGTCCCTCACCACTAGGTCTTCATCCACCGTCGCGAAGTTCGCCCTCAGCGCGATGTCCCCCGGCTTCAGCTCGATGCCGGCGCCGGCCGCCTCAAAGGGTCCCCGCCCGGTGTAGACCTCGTACGGATCGTAGCCGAGCAGTGCTAGGTGAGCGGTGTCGCTGCCGGGCGGTACTCCGGGCGCGATCGTATCCATGAGCCCACATACGCCTCGCCTCGCGAGCTCGTCCATGTGGGGCTTCTCCGCCGCCTCCAGGGGCGTGCGGCCGTCCAGCTCGGCCACCGGACGATCGGCCATACCGTCGCAGATCAGCAGAAGGACCTTCAAGCATCGCCCCAGCGTAGATATCGCCCGCCCAAAAAAAGGCTTGTGGTGATTTTGCAGGCGAAGAAACATAAGAAAGGAGGGACCATGGTTTATTGGGCCCGTGGCCTAGCCAGGATAGGGCGACGGCCTTCGGTGCTGAGGCGGGGAAAGCCGTAGGTCGGGGGTTCGAATCCCCCCGGGCCCGCCACTTTTGGTCAAGACTCACGATTCTCGACTTCGAAAGCTGTTTTCAACGTGGCTCACGCCCTCAACTGGTTGCCTCTTCTAAAGCTTTCACCTCTTTTCTTTTCGAATACGGCTCGGAACCCAATCGCTTTCCGTGCATTCTCGTTGCGAGAAAGAGCCCGAAAACGCGTGCCTCCAAGCTCTAAACGTCAGCTCCAAAGCAGTAGCTCCACCAACAGCGTTGAGCAAGCTACGGCGATTACCAACGGCATGATCAGAAGACCGTACTTAGAAAACTCAGCGAAGGAGATCGAGCGCCCCTTGTCCGAGAGGATCTTTGCCCACATCAATCCTGCGAGGGCACCGATGAGGGTGAGGTTCGCCCCAAAGTTGCTCCCAGCAATCAAGGCCAGCGTTGAACTCAACCTAATGTTTCGATCGGCTGCGAAGGAAGGACTCTGGAAGCTCTTTACGAAAAATATCGTCATCGGATGATTGTTCATGATCGCCGCTAGAAAGGAGGATAGAAAACAAGTACCAAAGACCGCC
>JAWCKY010000062.1:0-3726 GCA_038851365.1 Hadarchaeales archaeon (SeqCode) | reverse complement strand
ACGGTCCTCGTAAGAGTCGACATGAACTCGCCGATAGACCCCAGGACCGGCGAGATATTGGACGATGCCCGCATCCGCGAGTGCGCGCCGACCATTGAGGAACTTGCAAGAAAAGGCGCGAAGGTGGTCGTCTTAGCTCACCAAGGGCGCCCGGGCGACGAGGACTTCACCACCCTTGAACGCCATGCTAAGAAGTTAGAAGAGGTTCTAGGCTTTCCCGTCAAGTACATCGAAGATATCCTGGGGCCCGCGGCACGGGAATCCATAAGGGGGCTAAGATCAGGGGAGGTCCTAGTGCTTGAAAACATCCGCTTCTGCGCCGAGGAAAATCTCAACCGCCTCCCAGAGGAGCAAGCTCGAACTCACCTCGTTCGAAAGTTGGCTGAGCTCGTCGATATCTACGTAAACGACGCGTTCGGTGCCGCACATCGATCGCAGCCCTCGCTGGTGGGCTTTGGGGAGTTACTGCCAACGGTGGCTGGGCGCCTAATGGAACGTGAGCTTAGGGGGCTAAGCCGTGCGCTCTCGCCCGAGAGGCCCTGCATCTACGTGTTGGGGGGAGCGAAGGTGGATGACTCCCTTAAGATAATCGAAAACGTGTTGGGCAAAGGCATGGCCGACGAGGTCCTCACCGGAGGTCTGGTTGGGCAGACATTCATGGCCGCGGAACGTGATATAGGCGAGCCTAACCTCAAGCTACTGCTCGAAAGAGGCTTCGAAGGGGAAATTCAGAGGGCCAGGAAGTTGCTCCTCTCGCACGGAGATAGGATAAGGGTACCGCTAGATGTTGTCGTCGACGATGGGGGGAGGCCTAAGGAGATCGCGGTCGAGGAACTTCCGACAAACCTGCCCATCTGCGACATCGGAAGCAGGACCATCCAAATGTACTCGGAAACGATAATCCGCGCGGGAACCGTCGTCGCGAACGGTCCGCTAGGCATATTCGAGAAGCCTGCATTCGCGCGTGGGACGTTCGAAGTGCTAAAGGCCATGGCGAACTCAAAGGCTTTCACCATCTTGGGGGGCGGACATGTGGTGGCCGCCGCTAGAGCAGCGGGCGTTATCGAACGGATTAAACACGTAAGCACGGGCGGGGGAGCGTGTATAGCTTTTCTGTCGGGCGAGCCGATGCCGGTGGTGGAGATGCTCACGAAAGCTAAGCAAAAAGATTTGCTACGGCATAAGTCGACTGGGGATCTCTCTTGAAACACATCGTCATCGTTGGTTTTGAATCGGCCGGGCTCACCGCCGCAGCCGCTGCCCGCGCCACCGACCGCTCGGCCAAAATAACCGTAATCGAGCGACGTGGATACGCAATCTACCATCCGTGTGGCATACCCTTCGCGATAGGGGGGGATGTCCCAGACATAGAGCTCCTCATCGAACCGGCTCCACCTATGGCAAATGTAGAGGTGCGCACCTCTACAGAAGCGGTGGCCATAAACCCAGACGAACGAACGATCGAGGTGCGCGAGCTCAAGACTAACAAAGAGGAAAGCTTGAGCTATGATGCCCTAGTGCTCGCCACGGGCAGCTACGCCTTCAAGCCACCAATACCCGGCATAAATTTGAAACACGTCTATACCGTCAAGACAGTGGAGGATGGACGGGCGATAATCGCGGCGTTGGAGCGAGCCAGAAGAGCTTTGGTCGTGGGGGCAGGACCTATCGGCATAGAGACTGCCATGGCGTTAAAAACAAGGGGATTATCCGTCACCATCGTCGAGATGCTGCCCAACGTGCTGCCAGGCATGTTGGACCAAGACATGGCAGAGCTAGTCGCTCAGAAATTGCGAGAAGGCGGCATAGGGGTTATGTGCGGACGCAAGGTGCAGGAGATTCGGGGGAAGGAAGTTGTAGAGTCGGCCATCGTCGACGGGCAGGAGCTACGCACCGACATCGTGATCGTCGCAACTGGCGTCAGGCCAGAGGTTAGGCTTGCCAAGGAAGCGGGGATCGAGATAGGCGAGACGGGTGGCATAAAGGTAGACGATCACCTGCGCACGAGTGTTAGCGATGTCTATGCAGCTGGCGACTGTGCCGAGAGCATTTGCCTCGTAACGAAGCGCCCCATCCTCAGCCAGCTCGCTACCACTGCGATAAGGATGGGGAGGGTTGCTGGCATCAACGCGGCTGGAGGGGATGAGGTCTTCGATGGCACGCTGAACACTGTGGTGACGAGCGCCTACGATCTGGAGATCGCCTCAACAGGCCTCACGTCCCAAAGCGCTAGGGCGGCTGGAATCGAGCCGATAAGCGGTAGGATCAGAGCCCCCAACAGACCTAGGTACTACCCTGGCGCTATGCCGATTTGGGTAAAACTCTTGGTGGAACCGGTCGAGCACAGGATAATCGGGGGTCAGCTCGTCGGAGCAAAGGGTGCCGCAGAACGGGCGAACCTATTAGCGCTGGCGATAAGGAAGGGGATGACCGTCGAAGAACTGGTCAAGCTAGAGCACTGCTATGCTCCGCCGGTCTGCGATTGTATCGATCCCTTGGTGATAGCTGCGGAAGCGATCTTGCGCAGGCTTTAAACGACTCACCGCGCTAGCTCCTCGATGTCCACGCCAAGCCTCCTCGCCATCGACCAGAGCTCGCTCCAAATTTCATCTGGGATCGGGATGCCCTCCTTTAACCTCAGCTCACGTATCCTTCGCTCGGGCTCGCCCGGAACCATGATCTCCTCTACGCCCGGCGCCTTCTTGGAACTCTTGACCTCCTCCACGAAGTTCTTGACTCTTGCCCTGAACTCCTCGAGGGGGACAAAAGCGGTGGGATCGATGGCGAGCATGAAATCCCCTTTGGTGCAGAACCCCTCGGTCGGCTCCAACGTGCCCTTCACCTCGCGCCCCACACCCGCTCGCACCAGCGGCCCCGCGAGCAACTCGAGCACGAAGGCAAGAGCATAACCCTTAACGCCGCCGAACGGGCTCAGCGCCCCGCGCAGCCCTTCGGCCGGATCGGTGGTAGGTCTACCCTCCCGGTCTATCGCCCAACCCTCAGGTATTCGTTCGCCCCGCTTCATCGCCTCTACCAGCTTTCCGCGGGCGGCAACGCTCATCGCCATATCGAGCAAAACCGGTGGATCAGAGGGGATGCCTATCGCTAGCGCGTTTGTGCCTAACAAGGGTTCGACTCCGCCCCACGGGTGCACGAGCGCGTCCGTTGTGGTCGTTACTATGCCTATGAGTTGCTCCCGCATGGCAAGCTCGGCGTAATAGCCGGCAATACCGAAGTGGTTGGAGTTGTAGACCCCAACCGCTCCCACGCCGAAACGCTTCGATTTCTCGATCGCAAGCTTCATCGCTCGTGCGGCGACATAGTGGCCGAGGCCATGGCCACCGTCTATCAGCGCCGTCGCGGGCGTCTCTCGGACCACGCGCACGTTGGCTTTTGCCACGATGGTCCCGCGCTCAAGCGCGCGCAGGATGTATGGCAAGCGGAGCAAGCCATGGGACGAAAGCCCGCGTAGGTCGCCCTCAGCGAGTACCTCCGCGGTTATGCTCGCCTCCTCCCCGCTAGCTCCTGCCCTCTCGAGCAACGCGCGGATAATCGCCTTTTCTTTCTCGAATGTCAAGATCATCGCATCCCCGAGCTTCCTACTCGAGCGCAGCTTTAAAACCCTACCAAGGTTGACCTCGACGAGCCATGATGGCGGTCAAAAGCGGTAAAAATCATGGGCCCAAAGAATTATTAAGGTTTACAATTGTCAACTAAAAGGGGGTC
>JAWCKY010000061.1:0-2807 GCA_038851365.1 Hadarchaeales archaeon (SeqCode) | reverse complement strand
GTCAACAGAGTTTCCCTTCGCGTCAATAGATACGCGCCTGTTATGTGGTCCTGAATGCCTCCTATTATGGGACCGCCAAAACGGGGAGAGAGTATCTGCTCTTGGACTTTCATCAGTATCTTGGCTTCAGCTTGGGCTTCCTCGGTCTGTGGTACATGTAAGTTCATCTCATCGCCATCGAAGTCCGCGTTATAGGGTGGGCACACACAAAGGTTCAACCTAAAGGTTCGTCCAGGCATGACCCTTACTTCGTGTGCCATTATCGACATCCTGTGTAGCGACGGCTGCCTATTGAAGAGCACTATATCCCCATCCATAAGATGGCGTTCGACAATGTAACCGAGATCCAGTGCCCTAGCTAGTTCTTCGCGGTCAGCGTAGCGCAAATCGTATCTTTTGCCGTCCGGGCTTATCACACAATTTGCGCCGGGATGAACATCGGGGCCCCTTCGGACAAAGTCGCGGAGCTGCTCCACGTTGTGAACTGTCACTCGAACGGGGACCGTCAAAGTTTTGGCGACGTATTCAGGCACTCCTATTTCATTTATGCCTATGCACGGATCGGGGGATATAACGGTGCGCGCAGAAAAGTCCACGCGTTTGCCAGAAAGGTTCCCCCGAAATCTACCTTCCTTACCCTTCAGTCGTTGGGCGAGGGTGCGTAGGATCCGGCCGGATCTGTGCCTAGCCGGCGGCACTCCTGAAACCTCATTTGTGAAATAGGTGGTAACGTGGTACTGTAATAGCTCCCATAGGTCCTCTACGATCAAGTGCGGCGCGCCGGCATCTATGTTCTCGCCCAAACGTTGGTTTATTCGTATGATGTCCACGAGCTTATGAGTGAGGTCGTCCTCCGATCGCACGCCGGATTCGAGGGTTATGCTCGGCCTCACCGTGACGGGCGGCACCGGCAAAACCGTCAATACCATCCATTCAGGTCTAGCCACCTTCGGGTTTATCCCTAACAACATCGCATCGTCATCAGTTATGCGCTCCAACCTCTCCCGGACATCGATCGGCGTGAGCCTATTTTTGCCCTCTATGAAAGTAGTCGGTTTTTCAAACTTCAGTTGCTGTTGCTCCTCACCGCAATGGGGACACTTGTTCGCAGCGGATGCGAGTCGAACGATCTCATTTGAGATTTCCCACCATCTGCGATCGTTCTTTTTAGCCTCCTCTATCAGCTTTCGATATTCTTCGAGCTTTCCCTCCTCCAAAAGTATCCTACCGCAGGCCCTACAAGTGGCCCGGAGGCAGTCGTAAATGGTCTCAACGTATCCGACGTGAATGACCGGGCGCGCTAATTCTACATGTCCGAAATGACCCGGGCATTGTCCAGCTCGCGCGCCACAGGTCCTGCACCTTAGCCCCGGGTCAACTACGCCTAGCCGTGGGTCCATGAGTCCACGTTCTATCGGGTATCCATCTTCATCATAAGTGTCCGCGGTAACTATCCTCGTCACCGACATCTTTCTTATCTCGTCCGGCGATAGCAAGCCGAATTCTATGCTATCGATCAGTTTCGGGATATGCATCATTTTCAACACCTAGGCTCTATCTCTCAATCGCAGGCGCGGCGATAAGCACATTGACCGCAGTTCATCGATCAACAGTTTAAATGCGTATGACATCTCCACTCCATATATTTCGGAGTCCTCGTCACATATGGGGCAATACACGCGATCTCTGCGCCTGTCATGGACAGCAAAACTGCCGCACTTGCCACACACTAAACCGACATACTTATCTGAACCGTCCAGAAGGCGTTCTTTTAGCAACATCGCCGCCCCATGACCGATGAGGCAATCGCGCTCCATCTCGCCGAAGCGGAGCCCGCCTTCACGGGCACGGCCCTCCGTTGGTTGCCGCGTCAAAACCTGCATGGGGCCCCGCGAGCGAGCGTGAAGCTTGTCAGCGGCCATGTGGTGGAGCTTTTGGTAATAGCAGATCCCCACGAAGATATCAGCCGGGATCATCTCGCCCGTCATACCATTATACATCACCTCTTTGCCCGTGTGCTTGAACCCATATCTATGCAATATCTCGCGCAGCTGCTGTTCCGGCGTGCCCTCGAACGTGGTGCCATCTATCCTTTCCCCGATGAGGGCACCTACCTTGCCCGCTATCATCTCCAGCAATTGCCCAACCGACATGCGGGAAGGTATCGCATGCGGGTTGATTATCAGATCCGGTACTATCCCGTCCTCGGTAAATGGCATATCCGCACCATCCAGCACTAGACCTATCACCCCTTTTTGACCGTGCCTCGACGCGAACTTATCGCCCACCTCTGGAACCCGGAGATCGCGTACGCGGACCCTTGCCAGCCTGTTGCCGTCCATCGTCTCGGTCAAGAGGACCATGTCGACTATGCCTTCCTCGCTGGGCCTGACCCTCACCGAGCTCTCCCTACGACCGTGCTCGATCGCGATCCCGAACTCATCCACCTCCTCGAGAAACCTCGGTGGGCTTGTTCTCCCTATCAATACATCTTCACCACGGACCAAGGATTCAACTTCAATTATTCCGTCCTCCCCAAGATTTCGGTATAAGCTCGCATCAGCGTAGCCTCTTATCTCCTCGCTTGGGATCTCGAACTTGTCCTCTTGCCCACCCGGGTAGCGTCCCTCCTCCGCTTCGTATAATCTGAAGAACGTGGAGCGGCCCAAGCCACGGTCGATAGAACTCCTGTTAATAATCACGGCATCCTCCATGTTGTAGCCACCATACGACATGATCGCCACGACCATGTTCTGCCCGGCTGGGCGGGCGTCAAACCCCACGATATCCATCACCTTTGTTTTGAC
>JAWCKY010000060.1:0-4403 GCA_038851365.1 Hadarchaeales archaeon (SeqCode) | reverse complement strand
ATCAAGGTCAACCAAGGCGTGGTCTTGGCTGCGGAGAAGAGGGTTCGGAGCAAGCTGGTGGAGGAAGTATCCATCGAGAAGATCTTCCAGATAGACGAGCACATAGGCGCCGCCGCCTCGGGACTTATCGCCGACGCGCGCATCCTCATCGACCACGCGCGCATAGAGGCGCAGATCAACCGCCTGCGCTACGATGAGCCCATAAGCGTGCAGTCGCTCGCCAAGCGCATAGGGGACATAAAGCAGCTTTATACCCAGCACGGCGGCGTGAGGCCCTTCGGCGCGAGGCTCCTCATCGCGGGCGTAGACGCTGATGGCCCGCACCTCTTCGAAACCGACCCCAGCGGGGTCGTCGCCGCCTACAAGGCGCAGGCCATAGGCGGAGGGGCGGCGACGGTCACCGAGCTCCTCGAGCGCAAGTACGACGAGGCCATGAGCCTGGACGACGCCATCCTGCTCGCCCTCGAGGCCCTCCGGGGGGTCATCGAGGGGGAGCTAGAACCCGAGAAGGTGGAGATGGCGGTGGTCCCGGCGAAGACGAAGAAGTTCGCGAAGCTCACCACCGAGGAGATCGCGAAGTACGTGAAGCAGCTCAGCTCCAAGTCCCCAGCCAAGCCCGCCCAGGAGTAGCGGGGCCAGCTATGGTTAGGCTGGAGGACGCGGTAATCGCAAGGCTATCCATCCACGGCACGACCTTCGAGGTGCTAGTCGACCCAGATTTAGCCCTAGCCTTGAGGTCAGGACAGAGCGTGGACGTGCGAAGCGCGCTGGCGATAGACAAGATCTTCAAGGACGCGCGAAAGGGCGAGAAGGCGTCCGACGAGATGGTGCAAAAGTTGCTCGGCACGACCGACCCCTTCAAGGCGGCGGAGGAGATCATCAGGAGGGGCGAGATCCAAGTAACGACGGAGCAGCGCCGCAGGATGAGGGAGGAGAGGGTGAAGCAAATAGTCTCCCTCCTCTCCAGGCGGGCGATAAACCCGCAGACGGGCTTGCCTCACCCGCCAGCGAGGATAGAGGAGGCCCTCGAGAAAGCGGGCGTCCACGTCGACGAGTTCAAGGGTGCCGAGGAGCAGCTGCCGGCGATCATCAAGGCGCTGCAGCCCATCCTGCCGCTGAAGTTCGAGGTGAGGAAGATAGCCGTCAAGATCCCCGCCACCTACGTGGGCAGGGCTCAACGCGTGGTGAGGAGCTTCGGCACGGTGAAGCAGGAGCAGTGGCTAAACGACGGCTCCTGGGCGGTGGTCATCGAGATCCCCGCCGGCGTGCAGGCGGAGTTCTTCGACAAGCTCAACGAGCTCACCAGGGGAGAGGTGCAGACGAAGGTGCTCTAGATGCTCCACGTTCAAAACCGCGAGCTGGTGGTGCCGGGCCAGCTGCTGGCGGAGGGGGGCTACGTGATACGCCAAGGCGCGTTCCGCGAGGGGAGCAGGATCTACTCGTCGGTCGTAGGGCTGGCGGACCTCCACGGGCAGGAGATCAGGGTCATCCCCCTGCAAGGGCGATACATGCCAAAGCGGGGAGATGTGGTGATAGGGGTGGTGATAGACACCCACTACTCAGGCTGGGTCCTGGACCTGAACTCGCCCTACGTGGGCAACCTCTTCGTGTCCGACCTCCTGCGCAGGAAGGTCGACCTCATGCGGGAGGACATAAGCAAGTACTTAGACGTCGGCGACGTGGTGGTGGCTCAGGTGAAGGACGTGGACGAGCTCATGCGGGTCCAGCTCGAGGCAGGCGAGCCGGGGCTGGGAAAGGTCGAAGGGGGGAAGCTGGTGGAGATCTCGCCCGCGAAGATCCCAAGGGTGATAGGGAGGAAGGGGTCGATGCTGAACACCCTGCAGGGAGTGAGCGGCTGCAAGCTCAAGGTCGGGCAGAACGGTAGGGTGATGATATGGGGGGACGACCGGCGAATGGTGAACGCCGTGGTCGAGGCGCTGCTCATGATCGAGCGGGAGGCGCACACCTCGGGCTTGACCGACAGGGTGCGCGCCATGCTTGAGAAGTTAAAATCGGAGGGAGGGGAGTAGATGGAGAAACCGGAAAGACTGATCGTCGACGGCAAGCGGTTGGACGGCCGCGCGCCGGACGAGCTGCGCCCGCTGAAGATAAAGGCGGGAGTGTTGAAGAGGGCGGACGGCTCGGCCTACGTCGAGCTGGGCAGAAATAAAATATTGGCCGCGGTCTACGGGCCGAGGGAGATGCACCCGAGGCACCTCCAGCAGCCGAATACAGCGGTGCTCAGGTGCCGCTACAACATGGCCCCGTTTTCGGTGGAGGAGAGGAAGAGGCCCGGCCCTGATAGACGCTCCGTCGAGATATCGAAGGTGGCGAGGGAGGCGCTCGAGCCCGTGGTCTTCCTCGAGCTCTACCCGAGGGCAGCGATAGATGTGTTCATCGAGGTGCTCCAAGCGGACGCGGGCACGAGGACGACGGGCATCACGGCCGCCGCGGTAGCGCTCGCCGACGCTGGTATACCGATGCGGGACCTGGTGGCGGCGGTCGCCGTCGGCAAGGTGGACGACACCATAGTGCTGGACCTCACGAGCGAGGAGGACCAGTGGGGCACGACGGACATGCCGGTGGCGATAATGCCCAGGAAAAAGCTTATAACCCTGCTGCAGATGGATGGTCACTTCACGGGCGAGGAGTTCAAGCGGGCCCTCTCGCTAGCGTTCAAGGGCTGCGAGCAAATATACGAGGCGCAGAAGCTGGCCCTCAAGGAGAGGTATTCGGTGAAGCATGAGGGGGGAGAATGATGTACGAAATAGTGTCGACGGTCAAGCGCGACTACATCGTAGACCTCGCTAGGCAGGGAAAGCGGGTGGACGGGCGGGCGCTCGACCAGTACCGCGAGATATCCGTGGAGAAGAACTTCGTCGAGCCGGCGCAGGGCTCGGCGCTCGTCAAGCTAGGCAACACCCAAGTGCTGGTGGGCGTGAAGCTGGAGCGGGTGGAGCCCTTCCCCGACGAGCCCTCCAGCGGCGTGCTCATCGTCAACGCCGAGCTCTTGCCCCTGGCGTCGCCCACCTTCGAGCCCGGGCCTCCGGACGAGAACGCCATAGAGCTCGCGAGGGTGGTGGATAGGGGCATCAGGGAGTCGAAGGCCATAGACCTCGAGAAGCTGGGGATCAGACCGGGGGAGGAGGTCTGGGCGGTGTTCGTCGACATCCACGTGCTCGACCACGACGGCAACCTGATCGACGCCTCAGCGCTGGGCGCGATCGCCGCGCTCTGGAGCATGAAGCCGCCAGACGTCGAGGATTGGAAGCTGCCGGAGTTCCCCATCTCCAAGAAACCCGTCGCCGTCACCATCGCGAAGATAAACGAGAGGCTGATGGTCGACCCGTGCCTCGACGAGGAGAACGTGATGGAGGCCAGGGTGACGATCACGACCACCGAGGACGGCAGCATATGTGCGATACAGAAGGGAGGGGTGGGCTGCTTCACGCCCGAGGAGCTGGAGGCCGCCTACGAGCTGGCCAGGGCAAAGGCCGAGGAGCTCAGGAAGTTTATAGGGTGATCGCTTGGGTAGGACGAAGAAGGTAGGGCCGGCGGGCAGGTTTGGGCCGAGGTACGGCACCAAGGTGAGAAAGCTCGTCGCCGAGATCGAGCGCAAGCAGAGGCAGGCACACAAGTGCCCCAGCTGCGGCGCGGTCAGGGTGAAGCGGGTGGGCACCGCGATCTGGCAGTGCAAGCGGTGTGGCGTAAGGTTCGCGAGCGGGGCGTATGTACCCTCGCCCGTTATGGCCCAACCCAGTGCCCCAACCGAGGCGGAGCGGGAGGGCGGTGAGGGTGTATAAGTGCAACGGCTGCGGCAGGATGTTCGGGAAGATGGAACAGGGATCGGCTAAGTGTCCCTTCTGCGGCTCCCGCATCCTCCTGAAGGTCCGCTCAAGCATCGTCCGCAAGGTTGCGGCGAGGTAGATGTTGATAACCACCTCCAGGCGACCCACCCATCGCGCGAGGTTGCTCGGGAGGGAGCTCGTCAGGATTTTGCCCGGCGCGGAGTACGTGCCCCGGGGGCTGAAGACCGTGGAGAAGCTGGCGTCGATGGCTGGCTCGAGGGGGCACGACTTGGTCATGATAATAAACAGCGGCGCCGATCAGCCCCGAGAGCTCCGCTTCCTGCACGCGGGGCCAAGCTGGAGGTGGTCCCGCGCGAACATAGAGCTCCGCGAGGTTAAGTTGCAAAGGGACTTGGGCAAGAAGGTGGAGGCAAGGGTTGAGGCCATCGCCTGGCAGGGCTCCGCGGAGGCCCGAGAGTTGGCCGAGCTTTTAAGCGAGCTTTGGGGCCTACCCATGGTCGAGCCCTCATCCCACCGCGGGACCATCGCCCTCGTCGTGGGCAATGAGGAGCTCGAGCTACAGTTCAGGGAGTCTCCTGCCTCGGAGCCGGTCGG
>JAWCKY010000059.1:0-2636 GCA_038851365.1 Hadarchaeales archaeon (SeqCode) | reverse complement strand
TCTCGAGCAAAACGGTGGTGGTGGTAGGCTACGGTTTCGTGGGAAGGGGCATCGCCTCTAGGGCTAAGGGTCTCGGCGCGATCGTCGTGGTCGTCGAGAGCGATGCGATCAAGGCGCTTGAGGCTGCAATGGATGGCTTTAGGGTGATGAGGATGTCGAAGGCTGCACGCATAGGTGATATCTTCATAACCGCAACTGGCAACAAGAACGTCATAAGGACCGAACACATGCGTCTCATGAAAGATGGCGCGATCCTTTGCAATGCCGGCCACTTTAACGTTGAGATCGACGTTGAGGGCTTATTAAGGCTCGCCGTGAGGCGGCGCGAGGTCTTAAGCGATATCGAGGAATTCAGGCTCAAAGATGGCAGGCGTCTCTACTTGCTTGCCCAAGGCCGGCTCGTCAACTTAGCTGGGGAGAGGTCGCTTGGGCACCCGATCGAGATAATGGATATGAGCTTCTCATTGCAAGCCTTAAGCGTCGAATATCTGCTCAAACACGGGGCGGAGCTGGAGGATAAAGTCTACGATGTGCCAGCGGAGATAGACTATAAGGTGGCGGAGCTAAAGCTGAAATCGATGGGCATCGAGCTCGAGGAGCTTACTCCCCAACAAATCAGATACTTGAAATCTTGGCAATTGGGCACGTAGGTGTTCGTTTGCTAGAGGATATAGAGGCTGTGATATTCGATTTAGATGGCACGCTTATGAGCGTCGAAGAGCGATTCTACCACGTATTCCTCGATACCCTCAAGATGCATAACCTCCCAGCCGTTGATAAGGACCTGTTCATGCAGAAGTTCAAGAGGAATCGACTGGACGAACTCATCGAGCTCGAAGATAAACACGCGTTTTGGATCGCTTTTCTTAGCTCGTATTGCGGCGCCCATAGGGAGCTCTCGAAGGTATTCCCAGGCGTTAAGGAGACGTTGGCCACCCTGAGAGGGGCCGGGGTCAAGATCGGCTTGATAACGGGTAGGCTTTGTGAGCCCGAAGAGGTCCTAGAGGAGCTACATGAGCAAGGTCTGAGAAATTTGTTCGATGCCGTGGTAACGAAAAAACTTGTCGTGGAGCTGCTTAAGCCGGCAGAGCTGTTCTCAAGAAACCAAGAGATAATTCAGGTGCTAGATAAGCTTCGAACGAACCCTGCGAGGTCTGTCCTAGTCGCCGACTATGCCGAGGATGTGAAATCCGCTAAGGAGCTGGGCTTGAAGACCGTGGCCGTTCTATCTGGGTCCTCGGACTTGGATGAATTGAGGAGAGCCTCCCCGGATTTGATATTAAAAAGCGTAAATGAACTGCCCATCGTGCTCGGCTTAACTGATTTTAAATCTTAACAACGCGGCCAAACCCTTGAACGCTAACTGAAGCTGCTTTCCCTCCTCCGTCTCCGTCGAGATGAACTCCACATCCGTGCCGAACCTGTCGGCGAGCTCGCATAGCTCTTGGACCATATCCTTGCTCTCGATCGCCGAGAGCTTGGTCTCGCCGCAGCTGGGGCATGGCCTGGACACCAACTGCCGCTTATAAATTTCTAGGTCCTCTACTGTTTCTTGGAACTCGTGGCCACATGCTTGGCATCGCACGAAGACACGGTGACGCCTAAGGGCCTCGGAGATCAAGAGCAGTTGGACGGCCCCTCGCTCGAGGGCGCGCCTTACCTCCTCTTCCCCATAAGCCGCTAAGCCATTGCCGCCCACGAGCTCCGACATAAAACGTTGCATAAGGGATTTCTCCTTCATAATATCCAAGTCCGCCAAAACCTCGCCGGATTTGTTGACGAGTTCCTTTATGCCCTGCTCATCTGTGTAACCGGTGTCTATGAGGGCAACTACTTTTTTTCTTATATCATCACGCAACAGCTCGCTCTTGAGGAATTCCTCCTTAGTCGGCCCTGGGCCACCGATGAGCACGGCGCGCAAGTCCGGCACTTGAGAAAACGCCTCGTTGGCCGCTTCGGCTATGCGCTTGAGGAATTCATATGCGGCGATCTCTATCAATCGCTCGAACCGCCTTGCGGATTGACCGCCGTGGCGATGCTTTCCAGGAACCCCTGATGTCAAGGTGCGGATAATATCTATGTGCTTACCACGCAACGTGGCCAGCGTCGCCTCGCGTCGGTCCAAGACGAGCAACCCGATGGTCTCCTTGACTTGGAGCATCTCCCGAAGGGGTTCGAGGACGAACTCCTGATCGCAGCGATACATTCGAGTGGTTATTGGCTCGGGCGGTTCCACCCAGTAGAGCTGGATGTCCGCGATATCCTCCCGACCCGCAACGTTACCGCAGAATATCGCCATGCCGTTAGGCGGTGGACGCTTGTGAACTTCAATGTAAGTGCGGAGGAATTGAATTATTTTCTCAAGTGCCCCGATCACATTTTTTCGCGTGCTCTTGGATTTGATGTTGGCCGCCGTGCCCTGTTCCTCCCGAAGCTGTTGCACTACCTTGTTGAGGTCGAAATCTGGGGTGATGTAGACCGAAATGAGCTCGGTCCCTCGCCCGCGCTTGCTTGCCAGCTCGTCCAATAGGCGCCTGAATTGATACCGCCTCATGCTTTCGGCGGACATGCCATCACCATTTATCCTTCGACCGCGAGGGTTAATAGCATGCCACCCTAATGGTCATCGGCGGTGC
>JAWCKY010000058.1:0-3697 GCA_038851365.1 Hadarchaeales archaeon (SeqCode) | reverse complement strand
TTTCCTCGCCTCGGGCATGCAAACGATGTAGGTGTTTTTTGGCAGCTCGGGATGATCGACCTTATAAATGCTTTCCTTCAGCGGGAGGTCGAGTTTCCTCAGAACATCCACGCCAACACCGTAAAGCCTTGACGCCCACGGTTTATAAGCCCTCTGAAGGAGCGGCGATGTCATGCGATTTTTGAACATTGGGGATATCTCTAATAGACTTGACCCGAATTTTAAAATGTGGTTGAATTGGAAGCCCCCAGCGTCTTGGAGCTCTTCTCAAAGCCCATGAGGGAAGCCATAAGCCGAAGGGGATTTTTGGCCCTGACAAAGCCCCAGAAGGAGGCCATACCCCACATCCTGAGGGGCGACAACGTGCTGCTGATCGCTCCTTCGGGTACAGGAAAGACGGAGGCGGCGATGTTGCCCATCTTCGACTTGTTGCTCCGCTCCGAGAGGCCGCCGGGGATCAAGCTCCTTTACATAACCCCCCTCCGCGCCCTCAACCGGGACCTGCTCGAGAGACTGGAGTGGTGGTGCAAAGCCCTCGACCTCCGCATAGCCATTAGGCATGGCGACACTGAGATCAGGGAGAGGGCAAAACAGGCGCTGGCGCCGCCTGACATCCTGATCACGACGCCCGAGACGCTTCAAGCGATCTTGGTGGGCAGGGTGCTCCAGCGCCACCTAGGGGCGTTGCGATGGGTGGTCGTCGACGAGGTGCACGAGCTCATAAACAACAAACGAGGGAGCCAGCTCGCGATATCGCTTGAGAGGCTCAGGATGGTGGCGGGCCACGATTTCCAAATCGTCGGACTCTCCGCGACCGTGGGCTCGCCGGAAGAAGTGGCAAAGGCACTCGTGGGCGAAGGGAGGAAGTGCGTCGTCTTAAGGGTCCCCGTCGCGAGGATGATGCGCCTGCAGATCCTGTACCCGAAACCCAAGAAAGAGGACATAGAGCTCGCGGCGAGGCTCTACACGTATCCCGACGTCGCCGCCCGTTTGCGCGTGATGAGGGAGCTCATCGAAAACCATCGTTCGACGCTTCTCTTCACAAACACCCGCTCCATCGCCGAGATCCTGGCCAGTCGCTTCAGGACTTGGGACCTAAGCGTGCCCATCAGCATCCATCATGGCAGCCTCTCCAAGCCCTCGAGGCTCCAAGCCGAGGGTGGGCTCAAGGGAGGCACGTTGAAAGGAGTCGTCTGCACCTCTTCGCTCGAGCTGGGGATAGACGTGGGCTCCATAGAGCTCGTGATCCAGTACAACTCGCCTAGGCAGGTCAGCAGGCTGGTGCAGAGGGTGGGGAGGAGCGGTCACTGGCTGGAATGGGTGGCAAAGGGGGTAATCGTCTGCATGGACTCCGACGACCTCTGGGAAGCGGCCGTCATAGCGAGGCGAAGCCTACGGGAGGACCTTGAGCCCATCAGGATCCCCAGCAAGCCTCTCGACGCTTTAGCCCAGCAGATCGCAGGCCTGTTGATCCAACGAGAGACCTGGTCCGTTCAAGAGATGCTAGAGCTCATCCGGAAGGCATATCCATATCGCGACCTAAGCGAGCGCGAGCTGAGGGAGGTCTTGGCCTACATGAGCGGCAGAAGTCCACGCCTCGCCAATCTCTCCCGCGATGGGAAGATCGTCTCGAGGCCGCTCGGCAAAAAGCCGCTCTACAATTACTATTTCTCAAGGCTCTCCATGATCCCCGAGGAGAGACAGTATCTAGCGGTGGACGAAGCGACGAACATACCAGTTGGGCTACTGGACGAGGTCTTCCTCGCCGAGCACGGCGAGCCAGGGACGAGGCTCATCCTAGCGGGCTCGGCTTGGAAGATACTCCACATCCATGAAAACGTGGTCTACCTGAAGCCCGAGGAGGACCCCACGGGGGCGATCCCAAGTTGGGCAGGAGAGGAGATCCCCGTGCCGCTAGAGGTGGCGATGGAGGTCGGGGCCATTAGGAGGGAGGTGAATGAAGCGATCTTGGACCATAGGCCGACATCTGAGATCGTGAAGGAGTTGACCTCGAGGTACCCCGTGGGGGAGGAAGAGGCCAAGCTGGGGATCTCCGAGATGTTGGAGCAATTGAAGCGTGGGCTGCCCCTGCCCACGGATCGAAGGGTGACGGTCGAAGGATGGGAGGAAATGGTGATCGTGAACTGCACGTTTGGTTTGTTGGTCAACAGGACCATCGCTAGGCTTTTGGCCCACCTCCTCAGCGAACGCATCGGGGCATCCGTCGGCGTACATCAGGACCCGTACAGGATCGTGCTGAAAAGTCCAGATATCAGCCCACAGGAGGTGGTGTCCACGATACGACAACTGGCCGCCTTATCCATCGAACCCCTACTCCGTCAAGCCGCGGCGAAGACCGGGCTATTCAAGCGTAGGTTCGTTCATGTCGCCAGGCGCTTTGGGGCCATAGAGGAGGGAGCAGAATTAAGCTCCGTGAGGATGTCCAAGCTACTGAAGGCGTTTGAAGGTACCGTAGTTTACGAGGAAGCGCTGAAGGAGACTCTCTTCTACGACTTCGACCTCGAGGGAACGCAAAAGGTGATGAACATGATAAATCGCGGCGAGATAACGATCGAGCAAGTAGAAAACCGCGGCGAACTAACCCCTATCTCCAGAATAGGGATAATCGAGCTCACTTGGAAGAGCGACATAGTACCACCGGAGCGCATGAAGAAGGTGCTAATCGAATCCATGCGCGCTAGGATAATGGGTGAAAGCAAGGTCCTCGCGTGCGCCGATTGCTGGAAATATTGTGAGCTCAAGGCAATCAAGGATATACCGCGCGAGCTTAAATGTCCTGCTTGCGGCTCGCGTTCGATAGGCGCCATCGACGAGGATCAAGAGTTGGTCAAAGAAGTGTTGGAAAAGATCTCGTGCGGCAAGAAGTTGGCCCCAGTTGAGGCGAGGATAAAGGGCGAGATATCCAAAACATCTAAATTGGTCGCAAAATATGGCTTAGCCGCGCTTGCGGCGCTATCGGCGCGGGGTTTGGCGGCGAGCGAGGTCGAATCCATCCTACATGAGGAGGGAAAGCTGAACCAGCGCTTCTTCGAGCTGCTCCTAGAAGCTGAAAGACAAGCGTTGAGAAGGAGGTTTTTATTCAGACCGAGGCGTCGATATGGTCATGGGTAACGGTCTTCTAGCCCTTGTCGCTGGGTGAGTTCAAAACCACCATCATAATTTTACCTCTTTCCCCATCACTTGCCGAAGCAGGAGTCTGCTATCTATCTCCGCCCTAGCTTTCCAGCCCGCGTAAAGCATATCCTGCTCGTCCTGCATCAGATAGCCCCGTCTAATGAAGCGGTCGAGCGTCATGCCAACCGCCCATTCGGGAAACTTCTCCTTTAAAAGCTGTTCCACCTCCGCTCTAGGTACCTTACCATGTTTGGAATAGATATAGGCCAGCGCAACCGCGAGCATCGCCAGCTCGTCCACCCTCCATCCCGAGAGCTGCGCCTCCGTGGCGGTTATCGCCTCCTTTGCGACGACGTAGAACCTAGCGCGCTCAAGCTGTTCCTCCGTCGGCTTCGTAGGCTCCTCGGCTTGCTCGTATACCACCCTGATATCCAAACCCAGCTCGTCGAGGTATCTTCGCGTGAGCTCAATTACCTTCACGTAATCCTTTCCCAAGCACTTCCTCAATTCCCAACCACGCACGCCCGGCGAGCGATGCCTCTGGAAGAGCAACAGGCGGACC
>JAWCKY010000057.1:0-3115 GCA_038851365.1 Hadarchaeales archaeon (SeqCode) | reverse complement strand
TCGACTATATGGAGGCACGGAAAGTTATATTTCAAGCCGTACTTCCTTAGCGAGATCTGGCCCGTCTCAAACTGGAGGATACAAGTTGGACAGGTGGTAATGATGCCATTAACCATGAGCTCTTCATAGCATCTCAATTTGAGGTGCAGCCTCCCCTTAAGTGCCGCCTCTTCGTTTACTTGCATCATAGGGAATCCACAACACATGCGATCCAGCTTGCAGCTGACCACCTCAGCGCCGGTAGCTCGTACCAGCTCCGTCAACATCCTAGGTTTTCTCCAAATGTCCTCCCCGTCGACCTCGCGAAAGAGATGGCATCCAGGATGGACCGCAGCCCTGAACATCACAGGTTTAGCGATTTCCTTTATTCGGCCAATTCCGATGTCTTCGTATAGAATTTCGACGATATGTTTCACGTTTACCGTGCCCTCATACTTTCTCCCGACCTCAGAAAGCACCTTGTTTACCCCTTCTCTCAGCCCACTTTCTCGCTTCATCGCTTCGTTTGCTTCCCAAAGCGTTTCGTAGCACCCGTTGCACAGGGTTACGATATCCAAACCAAGTTGCTCGGCCAAGCTTAGGTTTCTGGCGGAGAGCACGAGGGACATCCGCCTGTCGGCTAAACGTGCCACCACAGGATCTGGACAACAGGAGTAGCCGGAAAGGTCCAAGACCTCAATACCTAGCCTCTCGAAAAGTTTTCTAGCCGCGAGTTCCACGCTGGGGATCCTCTGCGGGATGAGACAACCTAAGAATAGTGCGTATTTCATGAAATTTACCCTCGCCTCAACTTTTTCCTCTCCCAATCGTATCCTGCTTTTTTATCGAAGGCAACCCGTTTCATCAGTTCCTGAAGTTCACGGAGCGCTTCCTCGCTGGCGTAGCTGGCAGGTGGAGATGCCGGCAGGCCCGCTTCACTCCTCCTCCGCTGCATGTGAGGCGAAAGCGGAGCGGTTGCGCCAACTGATATCAGAGACTCGGCCACCGGACATATTTGAGTGGGAAGCTCTCCCTCGAAAGGGGCTCTCAAGGGTGGGCTCTCAGACCATCCTTCTGGTAGGAGCAAGGGGGCGGGTCTCGGATGGGCTTTGAACTTCACGCCGAAGAGCTCAGCAACTTCTCTCTCCGCCCACTCAGCAGCTGGTATTAAATCTGAGATGCTATCGATTTCGCTCGCCTCCTTCATAACCACCACGCGCAGGACCACAACCATACCACCAATGTCGAAGTTGTAAAGCAGTTCGATGTTTAAGCCCTCGTCGACGGCAGCTAGCATCATAAACCTTCCGCTCTTGGATAATAGCTCGGACGCCCTTCGGATCGCTCGAGGCTCGATTTCGACGATTGCTCTCCTTTCGCGCGCGTAAACGATTTTAGCCTCGGTTTCCCCTCCGAGACTCTCGAGGATTTCACCCGCGGACAGATCTGTCACCCTCCACGGTGTACATCCGTTTGTTGAACTCCTCCGCCTCGGCTCGGCTTACTGCTCTCAAAGCTCCGGGCGAACAATACTTTGCGCATACCGGATCGCCATCGCAAAAATCGCATTTCGCTGAGACTCGATATTCCTCGTCAAACCATGGGCACGATAAGGGGCAAGCTAGGATGCAAGATCGGCAACCAATGCATTTCATCGGATTTATCTTTACCCATCCGCTCTCGTCGTTCTTGGTTATCGCTTCCTCGGGGCAGGACGCCAAGCAAACCGGCTCCTCGCAGTGTCTGCAGTTCGTTGCCTCAAATCTCGCCGCACGTTCATCGAACGAAATATGGATGTGAGATTTAGCTGGATCTAGGGTGCCATAATGCTGAAAAGCACAAGCTATTTCACAATATCCGCAGCCCGTGCATCGCTCTGGGTCGTAAATCAACACTTTCTGGTGGGCTGCTTTCATTTCGGCCTCGCTCCAGCACGTGGGCGCTGATTCAGGTCCATCTCACTATCGGATCTATGTGAGGACCTCAACATCCGCATCTTCGACCACGGACTCCGCCGCTGACTTCACCTGTTTGACTAAGTAAGTTATCAGAGGACATCCGGGGATGGTTGGCCTAAACAATATTCTAGCTTTGTTTCCCCTCACCGTTATCTCTTCGATCATCCCCATGTCAACCACGTTTACGCCGGTCTCCGGGTCTATCACATCACGAAGTTTTTCCCTTATCTGTTCCACCTTATCCATCTAATCACCTCATACCAATTCCTCGCCTGGCCTCCACTCAAATTGCTCCTGTAGTACAACGTAAGCTGCGGATGGCGGGATTATGCCTCGCTCAGTTATGATCAGGTCTATGTACTCTGGAGGAGTAACGTCGAAGACTGGGTTGCGGATTTTAACGCCGGGAAATCTCTTTGGATTTACTATCTCATTTGGTGGTCGCTCTTCGATCTCCACCAATCTCCCAACTAGGGTGCCTGGATGGAACTTATAGCTTTCCGCCGCCACGAAGAACAGTACCCTAGCTTCATTCGCGGCCAACGCTAGTTGAGAGGTACCAATCTTGTTTATCACCGCGCCGTTCGCTGCTATGCTGTCAGCACCCACTATCACTTTATCGACATCTCTTATGAAGTGCCTCACCGCAGAATCGACTATCAGCGTCGTCGGGATACCGGCCCTGCTCAACTCGCGCGCGCTTATCAACCCTTGCCTCATTGGTCTAGACTCCGTCACGAATACTTCGAGGCGTTTTCCTTGATTAAAAGCGGTTTTGATAACAGAGAGGGCACAATCGCTGTTACAATGGGTCATTATTACGTCTCCATCCGATATCCTGCGCGAGCCGATCTCCCCGATCCTTCTGACAGCCTCCATAGACGTTTTGATGAACTCGTCAGCTTTGGAGATCACCATCTTCCGCAATGTCTCCAAATCTAAGTCTTTCGATACCATAACTTTGTGCGTAACAAATCGTATCGCATTGGGCAACGACACAGCGGTCGGCCGCGTGTTCAATAAGAACCTAGAAACCTGTTCGAGTTCCTTCAAGAATTCAGTAGATGTCCTAGCTTTCGTTGTCTTAGCCGCTATCTTAAGTGCCCTAGCGGCGGCTCTCGCTATCCTGCCGGCCCCCCTTATTCGCATTTTTCGGATATCCTCAGCGATTTTCTCGA
>JAWCKY010000056.1:0-5057 GCA_038851365.1 Hadarchaeales archaeon (SeqCode) | reverse complement strand
CACGAGCTCGCCCATAGGTACGCTGCTAGGAGCTTTGGATGCTTCGCCGAGTACAGGATGTGGCCACCGGGCCTTCTTTTAGCTCTCCTCTTCGCTCCCTTGGGCGTCGTGTTCGCCGCACCAGGGGCGGTGATGATATGGCCAAGGGTGGACATATGGGCGCCGCCCGGTCTGGCTCGGGAAGAGGGAATATGGGGTGGTCTCGCTGGTTGGACCACTAGCGAACATGTCATTGGCTTTGATGTTTTTCTTGCTCAGCATACCATTTCCCTCGACAATAACCTCACTGGGAGCTAGGGTTAACGCCGGCTTGGCTTTCTTCAACCTCCTACCCGTCCCGCCGCTGGACGGCAGCAAAGTATTTCGCTGGAATAAGGTGCTATGGGTTGTGGCGATGCTGGTTGCCGTCGCGATGTTGTTATTTTTTTAAGGCCCCGGTCCGAGCTTAGCCCCCGAAAGGTTTTTTAGATTGCCCCGAAAGGGAAAGCTGAAACAAGCTGGAGCGGGTTCGATGGAGCTAGAGGTACGAAAGTTGACCAACGAAGAGATGGAGTTCTTGCTCTCTGGGGCAGACCCAGCCTTCGCGAATGCCCTTCGTCGCGCGATGCTCCGAGAGGTCCCGATCATGGCAATAGACGAGGTCGAGTTTACGGTCAACGACTCGGCGATGTACGATGAAGTTCTAGCGCACCGACTGGCGCTGATCCCCCTCCGCACGCCGGATGGGTACTCGCTACCGAGCGAGTGCAGATGTGGGGAAGGTCGATGTCCTAAGTGCAGCGTCACCTTCGAGCTCAAGCGCGAGGGTCCAGCGATGGTGATGAGCGGTGACCTAAAGTCGTCCGACGAGGAGGTCAGGCCCGTCAGCGACTCGATTCCCATCTTAAAGCTCGCCGAGGGGCAGCGCGTGGAGCTCACGGCCATAGCCCGTTTAGGTTTCGGCAGGGAGCACGCAAAATGGCAACCGGGGCTCGTGACGTACAAGTATATGCCGGTGTTCGAGCTCGACGAGGAGGCATGCGATGCTTGCGGCGCTTGTATCAAGAGTTGTCCACGCAACCTTCTTCAACTGGTCGAGGACAAGCTCAAGATAATCGACATCGAGCGTTGTTCGATGTGCCGCGCATGTGCCGAGGCTTGTCCCAAAAAAGCGATTAGGATCAGCGGCGACCCGACTAAGTTCATCTTTCGCGTAGAATCAACGGGTGCCCTACCTCCCGAGCGGATCTTGCTGGGAGCACTGGACGCGCTTGAGGACAAGTGCAGGGAATTCGTAAAAAAAGTTAAGAAGTTATGATATCGGGCTTTAATTCTCGCGCCCAGACAAATTTTTAGAGTCATTTTAACACAGTTGAAATCGTGCGGGGGTGGCCGAGCCTGGTCAAAGGTGCAGGCTTGAGGAGCCTGTCCCGTAGGGGTTCCGGGGTTCAAATCCCCGCCCCCGCACCTAGGCCAGATTGTTAAAATTTTGTCACCATGTACTTTACCACCGGATCTGGTATGGCAAAGGAGCCGTCTTCTAGCCTTTCGAGGTAACCATATCTCACGAGGTTATCCAACAGATAGGTGAGATCGGACTTGGAGATGGGGCCCAACTTCATGCTGACCCTTTCGTATATCTCAGACCACCGGAGCGCGCCGCTCGCGATTGCCCTCAGCACCGTGTGATAGCGATCGCTCCACCGCAGAATCTTTTTACTCTCTTCAGCCGCCAATTTTGCCGCCATGTTTAAAAACTGCCCAAGCTCGGCTTTTCCCTCCGAGACGTAAGTATGTCCGTAAAGGGTCAACCATCCTATCAATCCGTCGAGGACATCCACTACCTCCTCCAAGTTTGGTCGCTTTACCTTCGCTTCCTTGAATCCATTTCTCAAGAAATCTATCGCCTGTTCGCGGCTAAATCTTCCGAGGTTGATTATCTTCACATATCTACCGTATAGGGGGGAGTGGGGATCCTCCATTCCCAAGAAATCTTGTAACACGCCAACTTGAGATCCGGTCAATATGAATACTAAATTATCCAAGCTGTCGATAGCCCATGCCAATAACCCATCATACCTCGTTCTGCCTGCCAGCCTCAAATACTGTGCTTCGTCGATGGCTATGACTGCTCTCTCTTTGTGTGCATAGGCCCATTCGTCCAAAACCCTAAAAACGTCCGTGAGCGCCGCCCCTTTTTCCCTCCAGTCGAGCTGGATTTCAAATCCGGATATCTTGACTCCTCTTACTTTTTTCAACCACGATGTGAGACGATAGGTTTTGCTCAGCTTCGATAGTTCCCGTGAAAGCGCATGGTAAAGATAAAACTTCGAAACAGACCCATGGGTGAAATAAATTTCTCGTAAGTCCAGCTTCACCGAGGGACGTTTGGATTCAGTTAGTGCGACGTTTAGTAGCGAAGATTTGCCAAGCCTTCGTATGCCTTGAATCACCACGAATTTTTCCTTTTCGATTGAGTCGAGTAGTTCACGCAGCTCAATTTCTCTATTGTAGAAATCTCTCCTTTTCCTTTTGGGCTCGGGATCGAATAACATTTAGTTCTACCCCTTGAACTAGTTCTACCCCTTGAACTTTAAATATTTTGCTACACCTAAATTCCGCATTTCCCGCTGACTGTTATCCAAATTTTCGATAATTTCAAAAAATAATTATGAGCTTCAAAAAGAAACAGATTGTATCGAGGAATCAACGTGATAAAATCGCTCGCGGAGATAATGGAGGAGATGTTTCGTTACTACAGGCGCAGCCCGAGCGGCTGGCGAATGCTCAGCAGCAGGGATGAGTGGGGACATCACGATTTCTTTTTCTGCAATCCGAAGGTTGGACTTTGGCAGGTCAAAGGAGAGTTTCGCACCCCCTACGAACTTGTCGGCGCCGGTGCTAAGGTAATCGCCGGGCGCGTCGACGATCGCATCCGCTGGTTGATGCGGCAGGGCTCGCCCATGCCGTTCGGGATGTTCTCCACCCACCCAAAGCGGATGGATAGCATCATCATCGCGGCGGGCATTGGGCAGTACCTCGAAGCCCACCCGCGCATGGAGGAGTTCCTCCCAGAAAAGCAGAGGATGCTGGATAGTGAGTTGAGGGCTAAGCTCGAGAAGCTTTGTCGAGACTTGGGCATAGACTCAGCGTATGGTTAGTACTATCTCGACACGAACGGATTTCCCTTGATGTAAAATCTCAGCTTTTGTCTCAAATCCGAGCTCACCCCTATTCTATGGGACCTGGCAATCGAGAATGCCGATGGTCCACCTTTTGTTATCACCAGCTCGCCATTGGCATCGGTTAAATCCATGCCATGATGCCTGCGCGAGATCCCCATTGCCTTTGTGAGTTTTCCTGGCCCCGAGGTCAACTCTAAGTCACTTTTGGTTTGCCTCCGCTTGCGCATGAGCTCTATGCCCTCTAACGGCTCTAAGGCGCGCAGGAGCACCGCGCCGGGCACCCCTTCCCGCTCCGCGACCACGTTGAATAACCAGTTTCCATGCACCATGTATACGAAAGCCAACCCCCCGCGTCCCCACATGATCTCGTTAAGCGGCGTGCGCCCCCTCGATGCTCTAGAGGCCGGGTCGCCTTCTCCGTAGTAGGCCTCAGTTTCCACTATTATACCGCTGGTCAAGCCTTCCCGCTCCCTGTGCACGAGGACCTTTCCCAGCAAATCCCTCGCTACCATCGCCGCATCTCGCTCGTAAAAGGACCTTGGCAAGATCTTCATCTTCGACCATCCGCCGAGCTTTACCCTCAAATGAATCTGCACGAAATCAGAACCTTAAAAAGACCAGGGGTATAGTAAAAAGGGGTTAGAGATGAAGCTCGATCCGTCTGTGCGGGAGCGTTATCCCGATTTCATCGCCGCTTATGCATTTGTCAGCGGGATAACCATCGAACCCACGGTCGAGGGGTTAGTGGAGCGGAAGCGCCAGGTTTTCAGCGACCTCAAGGCGCGATACGGCGCGATTTCCGTGCTCGACGTTCCCGAAGTTAAGGCATATCGAGCGTTCTTCAGGTCGATGGGCGCCGATCCCTCGAGCTATCGTCCCGCGCCGGAGTATCTCCTCCGCCGAGCGCTCGACGATCGTTTTCCAGCGATCAACAACTTGGTCGACTCCTGTCTGCTCGCGACTGTCGAGAGCTGGGTGACGACTGGTGTTTACGATGCGGACAAGGTAAAAGGACAGGCGGTGACGACGCTAGCCAAGGAAGCCGAGCCGTTTGAGTTGATCGACGGACGAAGGCTGAGCCCGAAGTTGGACGAGATAGTGTTAAGGGACGATGAGAAACTTCTGTCGGCTTATACGCTCGGAGATGCCAAGGCGGCCATGGTGACCCAAAAGACCAGCAACGCGTTGATCGTGCTTTGGAATGCACCGGGCATCGGAAGGGATCGCGTCGAGGCGGCGCTGAATGCAGTTACCACCTACGCGAGGAAGTACTGCGGCGGGCATCTGGAAAGGAGCGAGATTCTCTAACTGGGGTGCGCCGATGCACCCGCTGGCGTGGGTCGGCGTGCTTTTAATCGCGATCGGAGCTACCTTGTTGCTTTTACCGTTTTTGGGCAGGTACCTAGAACTGGCTCGCGTCCCTTGCTGGGTGCTATATGTATACCGCAGCGATGGCTTTTACTTCGTAACCTCACCAATCCTCATCTTGCTTTTCGTCCTCTCGGCGATCTTTTACCTTCTCGCGCGATGATCGAAAAATTTGAACGTCAGTCACCCTTTTAGCTTAAGTATGGCCTGCGCGAGATCGCCGCCGGTTTCTCTTAGGGCTTTGAGGGCAGCCTCTCGATCGACGCCTGTTTGCTCCATCACCAGTGCGATGTCTTCCTCGCTGATCTCTTCCTCAAGCATCCGCTCGGCGGTTTCGCCCGTCACTTGGTAGGTGCGCTGTCCCGCCATCTCCATGAGCGAGACTTGAGGGTTAGATACGATTATCTCGCGATCCTTGAGCCTGATGATGACTTCTCGGACGTCCGATAGCTCGGTCACCTTTATCCCCATCTGTCTCATCATCCGCTCCATTTGTCGCCTGTCGATCTTGCCGCGGAACAATCA
>JAWCKY010000055.1:0-4720 GCA_038851365.1 Hadarchaeales archaeon (SeqCode) | reverse complement strand
TGTGATGGAGGCAGATGTGGGTGGGGCGAGAAGAGCGATATACATAGAGGACTTCCTCTACGTGCTAGCGGCAGAGGGCATAACAGTATTCGATGAAAAAACGTGGGAAAGGGTAAACGAAGTCAAAATAACATGATCGCAGCCCTTGGCTATGAAGTGCGATGACTAGATATCAACGACCGCCTGTACCATGCACCCATCGCTCCCTAGCTTTATTTCCATCATGTGATAGGTCATAGCCTTCACCGCCGTTCGCTCGGGGTGCTTGGCTGGATCAAAGCGCTCCCCCCAAGCCTTAGCCTTAAGTTTCATGCCCCTCGGCAAACTAGAGAGCTCGACCTCAAACTTAGATAACACGAGCCCCCGTGCATCGTGAAAATACAGGAGTTTGTCGAGCCAGTCGTAGAGCAGCGCTTGCTCGTCCTCGGCCTCCAACTCGATCTCCACCTTCTCGCGGGGCTCAACCTTGCTGGTGTCTACCATTATCTCGAAGAGCGCTAACGCGGCATTTTCAAAGGCTTGAGCCAGAGTCCTGCCGTAAGCACGAAAACCGATGTCGGAGGGATGCTCCACCCACTCGAATTTCTTCATGTCCTCACCGGGTTTTGGTCACCCTAATATAACATTGGAGAAAATTTAAATTGGGCTGGATGGTTTGCGGTCGAGCTTGGATGTGATAGCAGTTGGCAATTTAAACGTCGACTTGATCTGCAAGGTGGACAGGCTACCCCGGAGGGATGAGAAGCTGTTGACCGAGGAATTCATTAAACGTCCGGGCGGAGGGGCAGCAAACTTCGCCGTGGCGTGCTCTAAGCTCGGCCTACGCTCCGGTTTCATAGGTTGCGTAGGTGACGATGCCCTGGGGAAGGAGGTCTTGGAGGACCTCAGGCAAAACGATGTCGACACCTCGCGCATAAAAGTCGTGGCCGCGCCCACGGGCATGGTCCTCTCCCTTTCGACGCGAATGGGGGACCATTTCTTAGTCGCATATCGGGGGGCAAACCTGCACCTAAAGCCTGAGGACGTAAACGAAGACTATCTGAAGGACGCGAAGCTGGTGCACGCAAGCAGCGTCGTGGGGGAGGTAGCTAAGGCGGTTGGATCTAAGGCAAGGGAACTTGGGATTCTTGCTTCACTGGATGTCGGGGCTGAACTGACCGCGCTGGAAAAGGGGAAACTGCTTCGGATACTGGGACTCTTCGACATCTGCTTCATGAACCGCAGGGCTTACAAAAACATATTTGAGGCCGGACCTCATAGGGCTGGTCTTTTAAAGGATTTTCCGAAAGGACTGGGAGTCCTGGTTATCACGTTGGGACCTAGGGGTGCAATGGCGACGGACGGCGAGAACGTCTTCTTTAAGCCCGCGCACCGCGTTGAAGTCAAGGACACCACGGGCGCCGGCGATGCGTTCGCTGCAGCCTTCGACGCGATCTGGATGCAAAGCGGGGATGTGGAAAAAGCGCTCACCTACGCGGTAGCGGAGGCTGCCATCAAGATCCAACACATCGGAGCTAGGGAAGGGCTGCCCACGATGAAGGAGCTGGAGGAATTCGTTCGGGCTCACGGATGATGGCCTCGAGGTTATCGACCCATCTTGGCCCTCGCCGATCGAACCACATCCATGAACTCCTTAACGCGCTGGAGGCTGACCGGGTTCTGCGTCACCCCGCCCTCCTTTAAGCTGGTCCCGACTATCGCCCCATCCGCGTACCTCAGGAACTTCACGATGTTGTCCTTGTTCGCCCCACTTCCTACAAGGACCGGACAATGTGGCGCCATCTTCTTGACCGCCTTGACCTCCCGCAGCGAGGGTGGAGCACCAGTCATTTTCCCCGTGACGATGATGGCATCAGCGAGGTAGAAGTCGGTCCAAGTGACGTGGGTCTCGAGGTCTATGCCGGGAAACATCACCGCGTGCTTCTTGCAGACGTCGGCAAAGATCTTGATGTGCTCAGCGCCCAACTCTTTTCTCAACCTCATTAGGTCGGCCGCCACGCCGTGGTCGAACTCGCCGGTGTCCCAAACTAGGGCGCCGGTATAAGCGCAGACCCTGATGAAGCCAGCCCCCGCCGCTAGAGCGATGGAAAGCGTGGTCCTTCCGCCGTTGTGGACCACGTTGACGCCTACCGGAACGCTTACCGCCTTTGCTACCTCCCTAGCGGCGACCGTCTGCGCTGCGATCTCCTCCACTGGTATGCGCTGCCCGGCGTAGTAGGGAAGGTCCCACATGTTCTCCACCATCACCCCATCCACCCCTCCCTCCACGAGCACTCTCGCGTCGCGCAGGGCTTGATCCACTATCGCGTCCATTCCATATCCGCCGTAACCCGGAGAGCCGGGCAGGGGCATCAGGTGCACCATCCCTATGATGGGCTTCCTAACCCCGAAGACCTCCTCGAGGGACTTCAAACGCTTGCCGTATAGTCCCTCGACCCACTCGCTCGCCATCGTCTCACTTCGCATTGTAGGGAGTCGCGAAGCTATAAATCGTTAGCGACCCAAACAGGGCTTTGCCCAAAAAAGGCGGTCGGATGAAGAAGCTGATTTTGGCTCTCGGCGATGCCAACGTAGACCTCATAGCCCCGGTTAAGGATTTCCCGGAGGAGGGAGGGGAGGTGTTGCTGAGACGGCTCGAATGGCGAGCTGGAGGCTCCGCCGCGAATTTCTCCGTCGCCATCGCGAGGCTCGGGCGCGGCTCTGGATTCATCGGACGCGTGGGCGATGATGCTCTCGGTCGCTTTTTGATGGAGGATTTCAAGAGGGAGAAGGTGGACATCAGCCAGCTTCAAGTCGATCGCGAGGTCGGAACTGGCCTAACGTTTGTGCTCGTCTCGAAGAGGGGGGAGAGGACAATGTTCGGCTACCGAGGGGCGAACGTTCGCCTCTCAGCCGAGGAACTCGACCTCGATTATGTTAAAGGAGCAGAGGTCCTGCACGTATCTGGATATGCCCTCCTTGAGGACCCCCAGAGGAGGGCCGCCCTTACGGCGATGAGGGCGGCGAAGAAAGCTGGCGTGTTCATCTCCATGGATGTCGGCATCCCAGCCGCGCGCGGCGCAAGGGTGTTAAGCCCAAGCCTGAGGTCGGTCGACTTGCTTTTCCTGAACGAGCGGGAGGCAGCGTCATTGATGAGGATTAGGAAGGCAGAGGATGCGGTGAGGCGCATCCTAAAGCTTGGACCGAGCACCGTCGCGCTGAAGAGGGGAAGAAGGGGTTGCCTCATCGCGACCGAGGGGGGAATGCTCCGCTCACCGGCCTTCCCGGTAAGAGCGGTGGACACCACCGGCGCTGGGGACGCGTTCGATGCCGGCTTTGTGTTCGGCATCGTGGAGGGATGGGGGATCGAAAAAGCAGCGAGGTTGGCGAACGCAGCGGGGGCCCTCTGCGCTGGGCGAATCGGGGCTCGAACGGGGCTGCCGAGTATGCAGGAACTAATGGATTTCCTCAAGCGCTTCGGAGATACGCATCCAGGTGACGTCGCCGAGCTTTCAACATTTAAGGCAAACAATTAAGTAGAGGGGTTGAATGAGCGCGGTCGAGATAGAGATGATCGGGATTGCCGCCGCCATACTGGTCAACGCTGCCTCTATACCTCAAGTGGTCAAAACCGCTACGACCAAGCAGGTAAGGGATCTCTCCCTTCCCTTTTGGGTGGTGTTGCTCACCGGTGCCCTTCTTTGGACGATTTACGGGATCTTGACCCATAGGGTTGCCCTCATCGCGTCAAGCTTGGTTACCTGTTGTCTGTGCTCCACCATGATAGCCCTGATCCTGAAGTATAGGCGATGGGGATGAAGAAGCGAATACAACCGCACATCATGTGTGGCGTGGGGGACGTCGCGAGGTACGTCCTGCTGTCGGGCGATCCCAAGAGGGTAGAAAGAATCGCAACCTTTTTCGACGAGGCGAGAAAGGTAGCGGACTACAGGGGTTTCGTAACTTACACGGGTAAGGTCAAAGGAATTGAGATCTCGGCTTGCTCGACGGGCATAGGATGTCCCTCCGCCGCCATCGTCGTGGAGGAGCTGGCCAAGATAGGCGCCCAAACCTTCATCAGGGTGGGCACGACCGGTGCCCTCCAGCCGGAGATAGAGGTGGGCGACCTAATCATCCCCACTGCCGCGGTGCGCGCAGACGGCGCGAGCAGGGCATATGTGCCCCCGGAGTACCCTGCCGTGGCGGACCTCGACGTGCTCTCCTCCCTCGTGCAAGCGGCAAAGAAGCTTGGGGTCAAAGTGCACGTGGGCAAGGTCGTGAGCACCGACGCATTCTACGCCGGCCAAGTCGAGGCATGGGGGCGAGCAAATGTGCTATCGGCCGAAATGGAGTGCTCCATCATCTTCATCCTCGCCTCGCTCAAGGGACTAAGGGCGGGGGCGATCCTAGCCGTGGACGGCAATCTCGCTAAGGGAGTCAAGAAGGGGGAGTTCGAGCCGGGCGAAAGGACCGGGGAGCTCGACGAACGGGTACAAAGGGCGATCGACAAGGAGATCGAGGTCGCCATCGAGGCCGTAAAGATCTTGGAGGAAAAGGGAGCTTAAAACTCAACGCCTCAACTTCTTCACTTCGGCCATGAACGCCCTGACGCGCGCGGCATCCACGGGATTCCAGGTGTAGCCGTCCACTTTGAGGCCGGAGCCTACGATGACGCCATCGGCAACGCGAAGGAACTGGCGGATGTTCTCCACGCGCGCGCCGGTGTTGAGAAGCACCGGCA
>JAWCKY010000054.1:0-5219 GCA_038851365.1 Hadarchaeales archaeon (SeqCode) | reverse complement strand
TAATCTCTCTACCATAAAAAATTGCCCCCAAACAGCCACTCGACCCTCTTTTTCTCTGAGAAATTCACCCATCACCGATCGACGATGGGAATGCTAAATTTTTCACCGCCCCAGTAGTTCAAGGTTTTCCCAATGGCGTTGGTTTTATCGGTCACGCGTTTGCTTCTGCAAGATCGCCCTGATCTGCCTTAGCTCGTTCAGTATTTCCGCGTTGATATCGCCGGGCTTCGCGGGCCCAAAAAGGGGCCTGTGCCTAACGAAGCTTAGTATCTTGTCCCTCAGCTCCAAGAAGTTCGGCACGCAAAGGATCGAGGCTTCGGCCCTCCTAGTGCCGGGTCCCGCGGTGCCACCCATGCCGGTGTAGCCAGCTGTGAACACGTCGATGGTACCGACGCCGAAATGTCTGGATATTGGCCCTTGAACCACGTCGACCGACATCACTCGGGAGTACGGTACCACGTGCTTGAGTTTCCACCAAACCCCTCGCTCGACAATGACTTCATCCTCGGTCAACGAATAGGAAATCGAGCTGTAGTACTTCGATATCCAATAGGCGGTAAAACACGTGGCGACCAAGCATGGGACGATCCAGACCGAGATCGGCACCCAGACGAAGGGGCGGGAGTAGACGTACACCGCGAGCGTTACCCCGATGCCCCCTAGTAGGAGGGGGGTCATCACGATCGCCAAATAAGTGTAATAGACCTTCTTCATGTTCGGATGCGGGGTGAACCTTTCGACCATTCTCGCACCGAAGTAAATGGCGAGAGCATCCTTAAAGACTTATGCCGCGTGGCTTGAACAAGATATGGGTTCGACCGTGGAGTTTCGCAGGTTGGCAGAACTATGTGAACTACTGAGCAAGATGAGGGAAAGGAGTAAAATGGTGGACATCGTAGCAACTTTCCTCCGCGAGCTTCGCCCGAGCGAGGTCGAGCCAGCGGTGTTGATGATATCGGGCCGCCCCTTTCCTCGCTGGAGCGCCAAAAGCTTGGACATCAGCTGGGCCACGTTGTCCGACGTCGTACTACGAGTGGTTGGCTCCGAGCGGGAAGAGCTAGAGAGAGCATTCGACGCGACGGGGGATCTGGGCGAGGCCGCGGAGGTGGTATTCACCTCGAGGCCGAAAAGGCAGGCCACGTTGATCGAGACACCGCTGACGTTGGGCGAGGTGATCAGGATTTTCAATAGGATCGCAGCGGTCAAGGGGGAGGGAGCGAGGGAAAGGAAGGAGGCCATACTGGAGGGCCTGCTCAGCAGAGCCACGCCCCTTGAGGCGAAATACCTGATCAAAATAATCATCGGCGAAATGCGCACGGGATTTCGGGAGGGCCTCATGGAGTTGGCCGTCTCTAGGGCATTCGGCGTGCGCCCAGAGGCGATCGAAAGGGCAACCATGTTCTGCGGGGAGATCGCCGACGTGGCCAAGGTCGCGGCCACGGAGGGTGAGAAAGGTGTGCTGGCGATTGGCCCTGAGATCTTCAGACCCACTCAGCCCATGCTCGCCCAAAACGTCGAATCGATAGAGGAGGCCATCGCGCTCCACGGTGGTAACACGGCCTTCGAATATAAGCTGGATGGTGCCCGCGTGCAGGTCCACAAGCGAGGAGATGAGGTCAGGGTGTTCAGCCGCAGGCTTAGCGACGTGACCGAGGGTTTGCCGGAAGTCGTTGATGTGGTGAAGGAGGGGGTTAAAGCTAGGCAAGCGATCTTAGAGGGCGAAGTCGTAGCGTTAGGCAAGGGCAACATGCCGCTCCCGTTTCAGTACCTGATGCAAAGATTTCGGAGGGAACGAGACATCGAGGCGATGATGCGAGAGATACCGGTGAGTTTGACCCTTTTCGACGTTTTGTATTACGATGGTCACAGCTTGATCGATGTCGGCTACTCAGACCGGAGGAAAAAGCTTTGCGAGCTGGCCGGCGAGATACCGGTAGTGCAGCAACTCGTAACTGGCAATGCAAGCGAGGCGAGGAAGTTCCTTGAGGAATCCCTCCGAGCGGGACACGAAGGGCTGATAGCGAAAAAGCTGGATAGCACCTATACTCCAGGCGCGAGGGGGAAGCTCTGGTTGAAGATAAAACCCGTGCTCGAGCCGCTGGACCTCGTCATCGTCGCAGCCGAATATGGGTACGGAAGGCGACACAAGTGGCTTTCCGATTACTACCTCGCGGCTCGAGACGAGACGACAGGCGAGTTTCTCGTCGTTGGGAAGACCTTCAAGGGCTTGACTGATAGGGAGATCGCGGAGATGACCGAGCGGTTGAAGGAACTAACGATCAAACGGGAGGGTCGGCGTGTATTGGTTACGCCCAAGGTGGTCGTCGAGGTGGCTTATAACGAGATCCAGCGAAGCCCGAAGTACAAGTGTGGAATGGCGCTGAGGTTCGCCAGGATAACTAGGATCCGAGACGACAAGGGGCCAGAAGACGCGGACACTATTCAAAGGGTAAGGGAGATCTTTAGAAAACAGGTAAAGGGCCACGAGCAATGCCTTGAAAGCGATGGCGACGCCTCGGCGATTTTTTGAGTTAGCGCCCTACTTAAAAGTTATATCGCTTGGCTTCCATTTCGCCTTGGTGGCGAGATGGAGTTGCTGACGGCAAACGCGGGGAGCTATCCGCGGATAGGAGATAAACCCGAGCAGCAAAAACATCGCCAAGCCTACGCGAAGTGGGAGAAGGGGGAAATGTCGGATGAGGAGTTCATGCGGGTGCAGGACGAGGTGACGAGGGAGGTCATCCAAGAACAGGTGCAAGCCGGTTTGGATTTGGTCACGGATGGGCAAGTGCGGTGGTATGACCCCATTTCCCACATCGCCCGCAGGCTGAAGGGCTTCGAGATAGATGGGCTGTTGAGGTTTTTCGACACTAACTTTTACTTTAGGCAGCCGGTTGTCGAGGGCGAGGTGCGCTGGATGGGGCCCATCTTGGTCGAAGAGTTCTCCTTCGCCAAAGGGGTCTCACCCGTCCCGGTCAAACCCGTAGTAACAGGACCTTACACCATCGCGAGATCTTCCATCAACAGACATTACTCGGACTTCGAGGGGCTGGTCTTAGACTTAGCGAACGCCATTGGACGAGAGATAGGTGAACTGGAGAAGGCGGGCGCTGAAATCGTTCAAGTGGATGAGCCGGCCATCCTTAAAAATCCTCAAGATTTCGAGCTATTCCGAAATGCGATCGAGGAAATGCGCAAACACTTCAGGAGCGCTAGTCTAGCCCTCTACACCTATTTCGGCGATGCCGCGGGGATATACGAGGAACTTCAGGAGCTCCCCGTAGACATCATCGGCCTCGATTTCACCTATAGCGACAATTTGGTCAACATCATCGAGGAAAAGGGTTCGAGCAGGGGGCTTGGGCTTGGACTTATCGACGGCAGGAATACAAGGATGGAAAAGGAGGCTGAGGTCCTGCCCATCCTCGGACGGATCATCCCCCACGTGGAAGGCCGGCCGATCTATCTCAACCCATCGTGTGGGCTCGAGTACTTGCCGCGGGAGACGGCGTTCGCGAAGCTCAAGAACCTCGTGGCGATCGCTAACAAGGCGAGGGAGGTGCTGGGATGAGGGAAAAACTGCGCAGGCTCGGATTGGACCTTCCCTTATTGCCCACCACCGCCGTGGGCAGCTATCCCAAGCCCGAGCAGTTGGTGGAAGCGAGGAGGATGATGCTCGCTGGAAGGCTCAAACCAAGGGATCTCAAGGAGATGGAGGAGCGAGCGACCAAAGAGTGGATGGCGCTGCAGGAGGAAATCGGGCTCGATGTGCTCGTCGATGGCGAGATGTATCGGGGGGACATGGCCACTTATTTCGCCGAAAACCTAGAGGGTTTCAGGATAAGTGGGCTCGTTCGCTCATACGGCAATCGCTACTACCGAAAACCCATCATCGTGGGCGAGATCCGCTGGCGAGGGCCTATAACGGTCGATTGGTGGAAGTTCGCCCAAGCGCTTACCGAGAGGCCGGTCAAGGGGATGATCACTGGCCCCTACACCATGATGGACTGGTCGTTCAATGAGTACTATCCTAGCAGGCGAGACGCCTGTTTGGGCTTAGCTCGAGCACTGCATCAGGAGGTAAAGGCTCTGGCGGAGGCTGGAGCAAAGATAATCCAAATCGATGAGCCGGCGCTCTCGACGAGGCCGGAGGAGCTGGAGGAATTCGTCGTCGACGCGCTCGAAATCGTCACGCGAGGCGTCGACGCGTACTTCATCGCACACGTATGTTACGGGGCCTTTGAGTTCATCTATCCCCAAATGCTCGAGCTGCCCGTGGACAACTTTGACTTGGAGATGTCAAACAGCGAGCTCGATCTCGTCGAACTCTTCAGGAGGCATCCCTTCACCAAGGATATCTCGTTTGGCGTCATCGACGTTCATTCGCACGCCGTCGAGAGCGTGGACCTAGTAAAGAAGAGGATAAAGCGCGCCCTGGAGGTCCTGAGCCCGGAGCAGCTGTGGATAGACCCGGACTGCGGGCTCAAGACGAGAACTCGAGAGGAGGCCATAGGCAAACTTCAAGCTATGGTGAAGGCGGTCGAGGAGGTCAGGGGCGACCTCCGTAAGGGATAAGTGCAGCTAACCGCACGAGTTCGACCAAGTTTTATATTCGCTCCGAAACTACGAACATCGGTGCTACCGTGCCAATCCCCGGCTACGTAGAATATCGAGCGAGGGAGTTCTGCAGAGACGTGAAGTGCCCCGTGCAGCTGCTCCTCGACGGCAAGGAAAAAGGCTCCGAGGACTACGAGAGGACGAGGGAAATATGCAAGGTCGGATGCCTGCACACCGCCAGGGAATTCCACTACTGGCTCATCGACAAAGGATATTTAATCGTCAAGCCAAAGGAGTGAGGGGATCGGATGGACTGGGGGATGAGAAATAGACTCGCCCAATTGATCCAGCGCGATGGAAGGGCGATGTTCTTGCCAATTGACCACGGGTATTTCCAAGGTCCCACCACCAGGCTCGAGGAACCCGGAAAGACCGTGGCGCCCCTGCTGCCGTATGTCGACGCCATAATGCTCACGAGGGGGATCCTTCGCTCCTGCATCGACCCGACTAACGCCAAACCGATCATCCTTCGCGTCTCGGGCGGCACCAGCATGGCCAGGAGGGAGGAGCTAGATCAGGAAGGGATCACCACGTCCGTCAAGGAGGCGATAAGGCTGAACGCTTGCGCCGTCTCCATGTCGATCTTCGTCGGCGCCCCCAAC
>JAWCKY010000053.1:0-5351 GCA_038851365.1 Hadarchaeales archaeon (SeqCode) | reverse complement strand
CCCATCCTAAAGGAGTACGCTAAGGCCTTCCTCGACGCTACTAAGGCCTTCGCCGAGGGGAAGCCTATCGGCGACGGCGTGGGTGCGATGGTGGCTACTAAGCTGGCCGGCGATGCGAGCTGGAGAGAGCTCGTGGAGGATACCGTGTATGCGGAGACGAAGTTCGACGGGCGAAAGCTGATAGTGGTCAAGGCAAAGGGTCCGGGTGGCAGGGTAGGCAAACCAGGCGAGCTCATCAAACGTCTGATGGAGAGGAGGAAAGTGAGCAGGATCATAATGATCGACGCAGGGCTGAAGCTCGAAGGCGAGGAAAGCGGTCACGTCATAGAAGGCGTAGGTGCCGCGATAGGCGGGCCGCCGACGGAAAAGTACAAGATAGAGGAGATCGCGGTCGAGAAGGGCGTGCCCGTCGATGCTATAATCATCAAGGAGTCGTTCAAGGAGGCCATCACGCCCCTCAACAAGCGCTTGGCCAAGGCCGTCGACGCCACTGTTGAGCGGGTGAGGCAGGCCATCCGGGAGCGCACTAAGCCAGGCGATGTGGTGATCGTAGCTGGCATAGGGAACACGATAGGGATAGGCCAAAGCCCAGAGGAGCTTCCGAAGGATTTCCCGGAGCCGAAGGAGGAAAAAGGGATAGAGTCCGACAAGCTGCTCTTTCGATAGGTTTTAATATCCTGCGGTTATTTTTACCGATAAATCTCAAATGATAATACAAGTCGGATACGAGGGAAGGACATGAGGCGCTACAAGCACCTTGCCGACGTGCAAAAGCTGATGTGGCAGCCGGAGCAGATACGCAACATAGGCATAGTGGCCCATGTCGATCACGGCAAGACCACGTTGACGGACAGCTTGGTCGCAGCCTCGGGCATCATAAGTTTCGAGCTCGCCGGCGAGCAGCTGTTCACAGACTTCCTAGAGATCGAGCAACAGCGGGGCATCACGATCCAGACGTCCGCGGTGAGCCTCGCCCACACCTACGAGGGAAAAGAGTACCTGATCAACCTGCTCGACACCCCGGGCCACGTGGACTTCAGCGGGGACGTGACCAGAGCCCTACGCGCCATAGATGGTGTCATCGTCGTCGTCGATGCCGTCGAGGGGGTCATGGTACAGACCGAGACCGTGCTGCGCCAAGCCCTGCGGGAGCGAGCGCGTCCCGTACTTTTCATCAACAAGGTCGACCGGCTGATAGACGAGCTCAAGCTCACGCCAGAAGGCATGCAGGAGCGCTTCATCAAGATCATAACCAAGTTCAACCAGCTCATACGCAGGTATGCGCCGCCCGACGTCGCTGAGCGATGGCAGGTGAGCGTCGAGGCCGGCTCCGTTGCGTTTGGCTCGGCCAAGGAAAAATGGGCGCTGTCGATAACGCAGATGAAGAAGAAGAACATCACTTTCAAGGATATCATAGAAGCGTACAGGAAGGGGGAACAGGCGAGGTTGGCCAAGGAAAGCCCGCTCTACGAGGTCATCCTCGACATGGTAGTTAAACACCTGCCCGATCCGAAGCAGGCGCAGTCCGATCGGATACCTGTCATATGGAAGGGCGAGATAAACAGCGAGCTCGGAAAGGACATGCTTACGTGTAACCCAAACGGCAAGATCTGCATGGTCATAACGGACATCATCGTGGACGAACACGCTGGTGTGATATCCACGGGTAGGGTTTTCTCCGGCACTTTGGAGAAGGGGAAGTCGGTTAGGCTGGTCGGCTTGGGTCAGGAGGCACGGATACAGCAGGTGGGCATTTACATGGGGCCAGATCGGATAATCGTGGACAAGGTGCCCGCGGGGAACATAGCCGCGATCGTCGGCATGAAGGAAGCGGTGGTCGGCGAGACGCTCATCGAGTCAGGAGTTGAAGGGGCAGGGTTCGAGGAGCTCAAATACGTAAGCGAGCCGGTCGTCACGGTGGCAGTCGAGCCCAAGAACTTCCAAGACCTGCCTAGGTTGATCACCGCGCTGAAGAACATCTCGCGCGAGGACCCCAACGTCCACGTCAAGATCAACGAGGAAACCGGCGAATACCTCGTGTCCGGCATGGGCGAGTTGCACTTGGAGATAGTCGAGTACAAACTTAAGGAGGCTGGGCTCGAGGTCAAGACCTCCGAACCGATCGTGGTCTACCGGGAAACCGTCACGAGCAAGGCCGGGCCCGTGGAGGGCAAGTCGCCCAACAGGCACAACAGATTTTTGATTTCCGTGGAGCCGCTCGAACCCGAGGTAATCAAGGCGATCGAGGAGGGCAAGGTAAACATGAAACAAGATCGCAAGGAGCGCGCGAACGTGCTGCGGGGGCTAGGGTGGGACACGGACGCTGCTAGGGGAGTCGTGACGATAGTCGGGCCGAACATCCTAACCGATGTTACGAAGGGGGTGCAGTACATGAGGGAGGTGGAGGACTACGTCATCGAGGCCTTCACAGAGGTGGTGAACGAAGGGCCGTTGATGCGGGAGCCCATGCGGGGGTTGAAGGTGCTGATCGTAGATGCGATGCTTCACGAGGACTCGGTCCATCGCGGTCCCGCGCAGATAATCCCCGCTGTCAGGCGAGCAATTCAGGCGGCGGTCCTGATGGCTAAACCACAGGTGCTCGAGCCGATCCTCAGGTTGGAGGTCCGCGTACCCCAAGAGTTCTTAGGTGGCTGTACCAAGGTGATCCAGGGTAGACGCGGGCGCATCATCTCCATGGAATCCGAGGAGGATATCGCCGTGGTTAAAGCGCTGTTGCCTGTGGCGAACTCCTTTGGGCTCGCGGCTGAGATGCGGTCGGAGACGGAAGGGCGGGCAATATGGGGCACGGAGTTTGAGAAGTTTGACCCCATACCCAAAGAGCTACAGGAGCAAACGATCTTGGAGACCCGCAAGCGCAAGGGTCTCAAGCCGGAGCCACCTAAGCCCGAGGACTTTTTAGATTAGATGCAATGTAGTTCGAGATGGAGCCTAGCTCTTCCGGCGTGAGGTCCATCACCCTGCTGTTCGCTAGATCCTTCGGGATCATCTCGTCCACCGCCCTACGCCTTTCCGATTTGGGCTTTGGTTGTGGAAACACCTCATCAAATGAGTGAAATAAGGCATTGCGCACCTTTTGCCGCTTGTGCTGGAACAACGCGCGGACCACATCGAAAAATAGGGCTTCATCGATCACCTGAAAGGGTGGACTTCGTGGTCTCAATCTCACTACCATGGACGAGACCTTTGGTCTCGGGAAAAATGCGGAGGGCTCGACCTCCTCCAACAACTCTACTTCCGCACGATAATATACGCCAACCGTCAAACGACCGTAGTCCTTGGAGCCGGGCTTGGCGACTAGCCGTTGGGCGAATTCCTTCTGGTACATCAAAACAGCAAGCTCGAAGTCGTGCTTGAGCAATTTGAACGTGATCTCGGACGATATCGCGTAGGGTAAGTTTGCGACGACCTTGTTGAAAGGCGGAAGCTCCATCTGCAAGATGTCCGCGTTCACCAGATCCACGTTCGCGAGGCCCTTCACCTGCCCCCGTAAGACTTGGAAGAGCTTCGCGTCCCGCTCTACCGCTATTACCTTTCCCGCACGTTCCGCGAGCAGCTTCGTCAAGTTCCCTATACCCGCGCCTATCTCGAGCACGAGATCGCGAGGGGAGATGTCTGCGTAATCGACCATCCTCATCAGCAAGCTCGGGTCGATCACGTGGGTCTGACCGCTGCGCTTGCTCAACCTTATGCCATATCTTCGCAGGGTCACGAGCAGCTGGTGCATGCGATCCACGCTTTTTATAGTTCGACCCTAGGAAATAGAATTAACGCCGGATGCGTATGGTCTCCGAGGTTTTTTTGCGAAAAAGGAACGAGTTGTTTAAAAAACTGAAGGAGGTCGGCTTACTGACGGATGAGGTCAGGCAGATGATCGTGGACACCTATGGCTCAAGGGGAAGAAAGGCCCTGGAGGTGATAGACAAGGGAGGCGTGGTGAAGCGAGGGAGGCGTTGGTTCGTACGCGGCAAGGGCGATGAGTACGAGGTGGTCCGAACTTACTGTACCTGCCGCGATTACGTCTTAAATGTGGTCACCGAAAAGGTAGACGTCGACATGTGCTACCATGTGCTGGCAAAGGTGATATGCGAGATGTTAGACGCCTACTACATAGGTGGTGAGGGTGCGCCTAGTGATTAAGTTCGGAGGGGTACCGGTCAAGGACGGCAGGAGCATTCGCAACGCCGCGCAGCTCGTCGTCGCCCGCTATCGAAGGGGGGATGAGGTAGTCGCCGTCGTCTCCGCCATGGCAGGCATTACCGACGAGCTAGTAGCAATAGCTCATCGCTTGCTCGAGCCAGGGGCGAACGCCGAGCGATTGATCTCCGACTTCATGTACCGTATTTCGGGTAGGCATCTACAAGCTTGTAAAGATGCCATCGATGATGAGGTCACGTTGAGCCATACTTCTAGGGCGGTGAAGAACGCGCTCGAAAACTTAGAGAGGGCCCTGACGGGCGTGGTGTATTTGGGCGAGCTTTCGCCCCGATCACAGGATTTGATAATGTCCTTCGGCGAACGCCTTTCGGCGCCGATCTTAGCGGGCGCGATCCAATCGCTCGGGGTTCCTGCTCGTTACTTAACCGGCTTCGAGGCCGGCATCATAACCGATGACCGCCATACCGAGGCTAGGCCCATTTTTGACCTGACCCGAAAGCTCGTGCGGCGGCGGTTGGGCAAGCTGTTGGCAGCCCGAAGGGTGCCAGTAGTGACCGGCTTCATAGCTGGCACGAAGGATGGTGTCGTGACGACGCTTGGGCGAGGAGGCTCGGATTACTCCGCCTCCATCATAGGTGCCTCAATAGGAGCCGACGAAATATGGGTGATGACGGATGTTGACGGCATTATGACCGCAGATCCGAGGGTCGAGCCCGACGCCAAAGTGATAGGCACCATCTCCTACCTTGAGGCTACCGAGCTGGCATATTTCGGAGCCAAGGTGCTACACCCGAAGACCATCGAGCCGGCAATGGAGCTGGACATCCCCGTTCGCGTGCGCAACGCGTTTAACCTCTCCCATCCAGGGACGGTGATAGTCAGGAAGCCGAAAAAGGTGAAAAACACGGTGAAGGCCATCACGATGAGCAAGGAGGTGGCGGTGATAACGGTCGGTGGTCCGGGCATGGTTGGGACGCCAGGGGTGGCCGCCACGGTGCTCGACATTTTGGCTAGGGCGAATATCAAGGTTTTGATGATATCCCAAAGTTCTTCGCAAGCGAACATAAGCTTCGTCGTCCCTAGGGCCGAGCTGGAGGACGCGTTGAAGGCGTTACGCGTCGAGTTCGCCGAGCGCCACATCGACTGGCGCATAGACTACGATCGAAACGCGAGTG
>JAWCKY010000052.1:0-5387 GCA_038851365.1 Hadarchaeales archaeon (SeqCode) | reverse complement strand
GGGTGGTACATATATTACTGGCGCATTGAACCGGAGAGGGCCTTAGAATACTTTACGAACAATAAGCGCCTATTGCTTCAAAAGCTTCAAGAGCGACTCGAGCAGGAACGGGCGACGATGTACTTTAGCTGCAGCAAGGGTTGCGTTAAGCTATCCTTTGACGACGCGACGGAAAACGATTTCAAGTGCCCCCAGTGCGGAGAAAAGCTGGAGTACTTCGACAACAGCGCCATAATCAACGCGCTCGAACGCCAGATAGAGAACCTAAAGCAGAACCTGACGGAGAGCTAGGGGTAAAAGTTTTCGCGCCTTCTAAAGCTCCTAGCTGGGTTATAGCCATTTTTCCGCCGGGTTTAGAGCTTTAGGCGCTATTTGTGTGGACCGGCGAGGTCAACGAGGACATGGGCACTCGGTTTAAGGGCTTTTAAAGCAGGCGGTGCAGTATCGATGGTGGCGAGGTTGAACCGCGACGAGGCCTTAAAGCTCCTGCGCAGCGTGGGCTGCTCGAGACGGGTGATCCAGCATTGCTTGGCGGTGGCGCGAAAGGCGCTGGAGATCGCTGAACGAGTTAGAGCCAGCGGACATCGCGTGGACCTAAAGCTGGTGGAGCTAGGTGCTCTACTGCACGACATAGGGCGGGCAGTAACGCACGATATCTCGCACGGTGTCGAAGGGGGCAAGATATTGAGGAAGAGGGGGCTGGGGGAGTTAGCCGGCTTCGCGGAGCGCCACCTCGGTGCCGGCATTCCAGCGGAGGAGGCGGGAGAGCTGGGCCTCCCGAGGCGCGATTACCTCCCCATTTCCCTCGAGGAGAAGATCGTCGCCTACGCGGACAAGCTGGTGGCCGGCTCGGACGAGGTCCCCTACGAGAAGGCGAGGAAACAGCTCGAGGCAACACTTGGGCGAGAGCACCCCGCCCTCAAGCGATTGGACGCTTTACACGAGGAGATCACTAAACTGCAGAAGGGGGACTAGTTCCCTCCCCGAGATCGATGGGGATGTAACCCAGCCTCTCCCGCAGATATCTCGCCACCCTTGCCGGGTCCTGGAGCAGTCTGCCTCCGTCCATCACAGCCACTCTATTTCCCAGCCCAAGCGCCGCCTCGAAGTCGTGAGTGACATGGATTATTGTAGTCTCGGTCTCCTCGTGGATCCTCGCCAGCTCCGCACGTAACTTAGCCTTGACCACCGAGTCCAGCCTCGCGAAGGGCTCATCGAGCAACAGGACGTTGGGACCAATCGCCAAAGCCCTAGCGATCGCGACCAGCTGCTTCTGTCCCTCGCTCAACTGCTCGACGCGCCTATTCGAGAGCTCGGGTAGCCCCACCAACTCCAGCACTTCCCTCACCCTATCCTCGACGTCCGAGAGCCCCCTCATCCTAAGCCCAAACGCCACGTTTTCGGCGACGTTCAGGTGCGGGAACAACTTATAGTCCTGCGGCACATAACCAAGGTTCCTCTTCTCCGGCGGTAATCTACTGATGTCTCGCCCGTCCATTGTTATCTTTCCGCTGTCGGGCGTGTAGATGCCGGCGATACACTTGAGGAGCGTGGTCTTGCCGCTGCCTACCGGCCCGAGGATCACCAGGTGCTCCCCCCTGCCCACGCGAAGGTTCACGTCGACGAGGGCGAAGTTACCCAATCGCAGGTTAAGATCCTCGACCGAGATCATATGATCGGCCACCCCTTCCCAAACCTCTGGATGAGGAACAATGCCGCCAAGCTAACCAAGGCCAGCACGATGATCAACACGGACATCTTGACCACATCCGCCGCTTGGAGGCTGAGGTAGATAGCGATGGGCAGGGTCTCCGTCTTCATCCTGGTTGCCCCTGCTAGCATCACGGTGGCGCCGAACTCGCCCACCGCCCTCACCCAAGAGATAGCGATCGTGGTCAGAAGCCCTCCCCTCGCGAGGTGCAACGTCACCCTGCGGAAGGCCTGAAATCTTGTGCAGCCGAGCGTCCTCGCCACCGCCTCGTACTCCTCGTCTATGCCATCGAAGGTCGCCTTCAGGATCTTGGTCGCTAGGGCGCTGATGACGGCGAACTGGGCCAAGACGATACCCGGTACCTCGAAGACGAACTTTGACGAAAAGACCTTCCCCACCGGCGTGCCGAAGAAGATCAAGAGGGCTGCCCCAAGTGCCACGGGAGGCAGGCCGATAGGGAGATAAAGAAGGAGGTCGATCGCCCCCTTCCCGCGAAAGTTGAACCTCGACAGGGCATAGGCGGCGGGGACCGCGAGGAACATACAGGCTACTGTGGCGACGGTCGCGGTGGCTAAGCTCAGCCGGATGGAGAACTGCACCTCCTCCGAGAGCAGAGAGGAGAGGAGCTCGCGGGGACTTGCGTAGAAAAGCACCGAAAGCAACACGGCGCTGAAGAAGAGGAAGAGAGCTAGCAGGGAAGCGAGAGTCAGAATGCTGAAGGGTCTATTCCCGTCCAGCCTCATCGCTCACCCCACCTTAGGCACCTCCGCACGAGGCGCATACCTTCTAGCCTCCTCCTCCGTCAGCAAGTAGCCGGCATCCTTGAAGCACCTGCGCCCTTCCCCTGAGCTCAGGAAGTCCAAGAATCGCCTCGCGTCGTCGGGGTTCTTGCTGTAGCGCGAGATCGCTGCTGGCACGTAGGCCAGCTTTGGCACCATCGCGGAGGGCTCAATGTAGATGATTTCGGTCTCATCAGGGTTCCAAGCGTGAAAGACATCCCACCCTATGACGGCATCCACCAAGCCCATCGCTGGAAGCGTGGCCAGTCTGGAACAGCTCTCGGCGTACATCACGATGTTCGCGCTCACCTCCTCATACAACCCATTACACCTCAACACCTCGACTGCGTACTCGCCGACGCAGACCGACTCAGGGTCGGCTATCGCCACCCTCACGCCTGGCTTGGCGAGGTCCCGTAGCTCGGCTATGCCCTTCGGGTTGCCCTTCGGGACGATGATCGCGGGCACGAGGTAGGCCAACACCCTCACGCTTGAAGGCTCCACCGCTGCCAGTTCGATGGCCTTGGCCATGTACTCAGGCGAGCCAGGGATGTATAGGTCTCCGCTGGCGGAGAGCATCATCTTCGAGAGCACGTCGCCCGAGCCCCCGAAGTGGAGCTCGACCCTTATGCCAGTCTCCCTCTCGAAAGCTGCCGCCGCGGCCTCGAGTGCGGGTTTAGAAGCGGCGCCGCAGAACGCGACGATTCCCTGCCCGCCCTTGGGGACAAGGAGATACAGGAGCAACACGCCAGCGATCGTTAACGCGACAATTCCCCAGCTCTTCAAGGCCCCACCCATCGCAGTTCGAAGAGATATATTAAACGGTCAATAAAAGATTTTGTAAACCAGAAATGGTTAACATCAAAAAGTTTTGTGCAACGAAACTCTGGCTTACCCAGTCGCTGCTTTTAAGCAAAAGGATCTGAATCTTTACGGTTAAGTTTATGGAATCGAGAACCCTCCTGCGGCTCGCCGGGCTATGTGGCGTACTCGCCCCAGCGCTGGCCTTTTCGATGATAGCGCTCGCGATTTCTCGCTCGCCGTGGTTCAGCTGGACCGGCAACGCGCTGAGCGACCTAGGGGCTGAGGAACGGTCGGCTCCCCTCTTCAATTCCGGCCTCATCGCCGCTGGCGCCCTTCTCATGCCCTTCGCGTTTGGCCTTCGTTTTCCGCTCAAGGGGAGAGCACTGGGCAACGCTGGAGCAATTGTGTTGGCGCTCACCGGTGCGGCGCTATGTGCTGTGGGCATCTTCCCGGAAACCGTCGGAGACCTTCATTTCTACGTGTCCGTCGCATTTTTTGCCCTGCTGGTGGTATCGCTCTGGCTGCTAGGGGCGGCGCTCGTACAGCTTGGCGAGAGGGAGCTGGGGTCCCTCATCGCCATCGCCGGCTTCTTGGCTGGCATAGTCTGGATCCTCCCCTGGCCCGCAGTCGCCATCCCGGAGGCGATTGCGTCGCTCGTCGCCTCCGCCTGCTGTGTGGCGCTTAGTTTAAAGCTGCTCATTAGAGCCAAATAGACGAGTTGTTTTTCACAACCGGCGAAGCCCAAAGGGTAAATCCAAAAAAGGCAAAGGGCCTTGGGAGGGACATGCTCAAGGCGGTTACCTTCGATGTGGGCGGGACGCTTGCTGAGGGCGGTCTTGATATAGGAACTTATCAAAAGAAGTTCTTGGAGTACTTGGCGGACTTGGGCTTTGGGGTGAGCCGGGAAGAATATCAAAGAGTGATGCACTCGGCCCTCGAAGACCTGAGGAAGAGGAGGGAAAGACTTGCGGAAGTAAAATTTGAGGAATTTTATTCCGGAGTTCTAATCGCGCTTCGGGTGCCGCCAAGCCCTCAGATCATGGAAGGGATAATGAAGATCTACAGTGAGAACTTCCGGATGCTTTTGAAACCTCAGGCCCGCGGCGTACTCTCCGAGCTCAAGAAAAGCTACGAGTTGGGGATAATCTCGAACTCGATGAGCGGTCTATCGAGGGATTTCCTCGCGAGGGAGGGGCTGCTGGATTACTTTAAGGTCATCTTGGTCTCTCGCGACGTGGGGGTCAGGAAGCCCAGTCCGGAGATTTTCCGCCGCGCGCTCGAGCTGTTGGGCGTCAAGGCGCACGAGGCCGCCCACGTAGGGAACTCGCTAGAAGAAGATGTGGTCGGGGCTAAAGCAGCGGGAATGCGTTCGGTGCTCCTGAGCTCCTCCGCGATCGAGGATGCTGAGGTGGAGCCTGACTTAACCGTACCATCGCTGGACGAGGTGCCGGCGGCGATCGCGATCCTGGCCTCGCCCAAGCTCCTCGAGATTAAAACGTCCTTGGGAAGCAGATGCGAGCTCTGCTCCTCGCGAGGGGTCGGCATGTACAAGCTCGACCTCCACGGGGAGGATGACGTGGATAACTTCGTGCTCCTATGTCCCCGCTGCAGGATGGAGAGCTTAAAAGAATGGCAGCCGCGCCCGCGCAAGCGCGGCAAATAGCGGGCGCTATACCGACGTGCTTGGCTCGAACTCCACATGCCCAAGCGGGCTTAGCGGGCCAACGTTAGGCTTCTCTTGCCCAAGTCAACCCGACCTCTGGATCCGCTCGATGATTTCAACCATCCCCTCGAAGGTATGTTTATCCAGCGGAATGATGCCCGGCGAGGGGCGGCGAAGGTCACGAAGCCTCAACTGCCCCCTGATCTCGTCGAGGAACACTGGGCGCTTGAGCCGCCTGTAGCTCGAGTAATAGGCGAAGAAATTTTTGACACCTCGGATGAGTTTGCACTCAACCCTGTCCACGCGCGCCTTTGCGAAGATCTGGTCCGTCTCCTTTTGATAGCAGAGTACCCTCGCGCCCCGCCTCACCATCTCATGGTTCGGCGAAGCTTGGGTATAGTGGTAGTACTTACCAGGCTTGTCGCGGTAG
>JAWCKY010000051.1:0-5622 GCA_038851365.1 Hadarchaeales archaeon (SeqCode) | reverse complement strand
AAAGAGAAATTCGTATGGACCGGTTTGGCGCTGATCATCTTCCTCGTCATGACCCAAATACCCCTTTATGGCATAGAGCGGCAAGCCGAGAGCTTTTTCGGTTACCTCAGGTACGTACTCGCCAGTCACGCGGGTAGTTTGATGGAGCTGGGGATAGGTCCGATCGTCACGGCGGGCATAGTGATGCAGCTGTTGGTTGGCAGTAAGCTGATCAATTTGGACCTCACGAAGCCGGAAGATAGGGCACTTTTCACAGGTGTCCAGAAGTTCATGGCGATTTTATTGGGCATCTTCGAAGCATCGATGCTCGTACTCGGAGGCTGGTACGATCCAAGGCGGTTCGATCCCACGGCCGCTCCTTTATCCACTGGATGCAAAGTGTTTTTGATAGCACAGCTTACGTTGGGGGCATTGGTAATTATCTATCTCGACGAGCTGGTCTCAAAATACGGGTTCGGCAGCGGCATCAGCCTCTTCATCGCGGGAGGGGTTTCCGCGACTATATTTTGGCAGGCCTTCAATCCCATGACATCCGCGACCTACGTCGGCCAAATTTCCGGTGCGATACCTAACTTCATTAGGGCACTGATCGAAGGCAGGGGGCTCTACGAGGCATTTTTCAGGAGGGGTCTGCCTAACATGATGGGCGTGGTCGCGACGATGATCGTCTTTTTGATAGTCGTGTACGCGGAGAGCATGCGCGTCGAGATCCCCCTCGCGTATGGGCGGTTCGGCGGCATCCGTGGGCGCTACCCCATCAAGTTCCTATATACCTCGGTCATCCCGGTGATCTTGGCCATGACGATATTTGCCAACATAAGGATATTCGCGAGATTTCTGTCGCCACTTGGAGCCATCGTCGAGTACGTCGAGCCCCCACATGGGATAGCGGAGGTGATGCAGAACCCACTTAGGGCGATCATCTACTTGGTTATATTGGTGGCGCTCTGTATGGGGTTCGCGTGGCTCTGGATCCAGATGACCGGCATGGGGCCTCGCGACATAGCTGAACAACTCGATCGCTCCGGCATGTTGATACCTGGCTTTCGACGTGATGTCAGGATAATGGAAAAGGTGATTGGCCGCTACATTACCACCATAACCTTACTGGGCGGAGCCTTCGTGGGGTTCCTCGCCGCGATCGCCGACTTCACCGGTGCGCTCGGCAGCGGCACCGGCATTCTGCTCACGGTGGGAATTCTTTATGGGCTTTATGAGGAGATAACCAGAGAGCGTGTAACGGAGATGTTTCCCGCTATGAGGAGGCTCTTCGGTGAGTAAGTTAATCGTCGTGACTGGAGTCCCAGGCGTGGGAAAGAGCACAGTTGTCTCAAGGGCGCTGGAGGAGCTTAGGGCAGCGGGCGTAAACTACGAGTTGATCAACTACGGTGATGTGATGCTAGAGCTGGCGCGGAAGTGGACCGGCACGAGCGACCGGGACGAGATGCGAAAGCTTCCCGCCAAAGTGTATCGCAAAATTCAGCGCGAGGCAGCTAAGCGGATCGCCAGAATTGCCAAGCGTAAATCAGTGCTTTTGGATACACATTGTTCGATCAAAAAACCGGAGGGCTACTTGCCTGGCCTTCCTAGCTGGGTGCTGGAAGAGCTCAAGCCTGAGTCTATCCTTATTATCGAGGCGGTGCCGGAGGAGGTAGCTAGCCGCCGTACCAAAGATGTCGCACGCAGGCGAGACGAGGAGCTCTTGGAGGAAATAGCTGAGCATCAGCAGTTAAATCGCGCGATCGCCATGGCTTATGCCGCTGCCGTGGGTGCGACGGTAAGGATAATTAAAAATAGAGAGGGCATGCTCAGTGAGGCAGTGAAGGAGATGGTGGAGGCGCTTAGACAATGATGGGCAAAATCCTCTCATCACTCGCCGTCTGCTTGCTCTTGCTTTCCGCAAGTTCGGTGGCAGCGTTTGCTCAGACGGCGGCGGACAACCAAGAAATGCTTCGGCACCTACTGAGAGACATCGATTCGTCGATTATAGCTCTACGGAAGGGGGATGGGGAAGGGGCCAAGTCATCGCTACAGGGGGCTTTCGCAAAATACTTGGAGCTTAAGGGACCAAACGAAAACATTTTTGAAAACAACGTAGAACTCGCTGAGCTAGACAACCTCATCAAGCAGATGTTTGACTCGCTCACGACTACGCCTGTCGAGGACAATATTCGTAACTTAAGGGCAAACGTGGTTTCTTTAGCCAGCGGGCTTGGTGTCAGCTTGCCGTTTGTCTACGAACGAGCGATGCTGTTGGTCCTCCTCCTCGCGGCCGCGATTAGCCTCCTCATCACACTCGTTACCAAAAAGGTCGTGAACTGGGAGAGGGTTCGGCAGATAAAGGCAGAGGTGGACGCGTGGAGGAAGGAATTCCTTGATGCTCAGCGCAAGAAGGATCTAAAAAGATTGCATAAGCTACAACAAGATCAAAAGCGCATCTACGAATTGCAGGGCCAAATGATGTCCGAAACTTTCAAGCCGACCATCATCTACATCGTTCCATACTTTATCTTTTGGTACTGGCTTAATAGCTTCTACAGGGGGTGGGTCATGGCTTGGTTGCCGTTTAGCTTGCCCTTGCCATTCTACGGTTTATGGGTCTCATGTGGTTTCTTGAGCTGGTTTTTCATATCCTACTTTGGTTTTTCATCCATTTGGAGGAAGCTGTTGATAGGTGACTGACTTGCCCGCGCCCAGGTACCGTTCGAGGACCTATAAGAAGCGTCCCGCCCGCACACCCGGCGGGCGGGTAGCGGTACACTATAAGGAAAAGAAGGTTGGCCCGGCTAGGTGTGCGATGTGCGGTAGGCAGTTGAGCGGTGTGCCTCGGGTGAGGCCAAGTAAGTTGAGGTCTTTGCCGAAATCCTCCAGGGCCCCCAACCGTCCATACGGCGGCTATCTATGTTCAACGTGCGCCCGCCAGGTCATCAAGGAAGCCGCTCGGGCATGAGAGCATGGTCGTCGTTGCCATCAGCGGTTTGCACGGCGCGGGTAAGACCACCGCCGCTCGGGCCCTCGCGAGGAAATTTGGGCTCAGGCATGTTTCAGCCGGAGACGTGTTCAGGCGCCTAGCGAAGGAGCGAGGGATGGCATTGGATGAATTTTCGCGTTACGTCGAGCGCCATCCGGAGATAGACCGGCAGATAGATCAGATGACGATAGATGCAGCGAAGGAGGGGAACGTACTCATCGACGCGCGCCTAGCCGGCTGGATGGCAAAAAATGCCGACGTGAAGATCCTGCTGACCGCGCCCCTTGAGGTCCGCGCCCGGCGCATTGCGCTCAGGGAAAATCGCAAGTACGAAGAGGTCTTGGCCGAGACGATTAAACGCGAGCGCAGCGAGGCCAAGCGATTTAAGCGGTTTTACGGAATAGATGTAAACGATTACTCGGTGTTCGACCTCGTGCTGGACACCGATCGTTGGTCAGCAAGAGAAATGGTTCGAATATTGGAAACAGCCGTGGGGTTCGTCATCAAGCGGAGGGGTTAACATGGTGGTGGAGATAGGTCGAGTTTGCGTGAAGACGGCGGGACGCGAAGCGGGACGCAAATGCGTCGTGGTGGACGTGATAGACGGAACATATGTCCTGATAAGCGGCCCGGGGGTCAAACGCAGGAGATGCAACGTGCGACACCTTGAACCCCTGCCGAACAAGCTGGACATAGCCCAAGGGGCATCCGACGAAGAGGTCAAAAAGGCACTCGAAGCTGCGGGACTTTCGTTGGGTTAGGTGTTACTTTGGGCAAGCTTCCCTTCGACGTGGCGCGGGAGGTATTGGTCCGCGCTCGGGATGTCACGGACCCGCGCTACGGCAGCGAGCCGGACAAGAGGCCGATCAGGGAGCATCTCCGCTTGGGCATCATCAACTTGGACAAGCCGGTGGGCCCAACTTCGCACGAGGTGGTGGCATGGGTCAAACGGGTGCTCGAGGTCAGGAGAGCAGGTCATGGGGGGACGCTCGACCCAAAGGTGAGCGGTGTCCTGCCCATTGCGCTGGAGGACGCGACCAAGATGGTCCAAACGCTGCTGCCGGCGGGCAAGGAGTACGTGTGTCTGATGCACTTGCACGGCGACGTCTCGGATCATAAGCTGGAGCAGGTCCTGAAGGAGTTCGAGGGTGAGATCTACCAGCGTCCCCCGCTACGCGCGGCTGTTAGAAGGGTTTTGCGGAGGCGAAAGATTTACTACATCGATCTCCTCGAGCGCGACGGCAGGAACGTCCTGCTTAAGGTGGGATGCGAGGCGGGCACTTACATGCGCAAGCTCTGCGTCGACATAGGCGAGGCCCTCGGCTGCGGGGCCCACATGGCGGAACTGCGGAGGACCAGGACCGGGCCTTTCTGCGAGGATGAGACTTTGGTCAGGTTTCACGATCTCGCCGATGCCTATGCCTTCTGGCGCGAGGAGGGAACAGAGGATCCCCTGAGGAAGGCGATCTTGCCCGTGGAAGCGGCGGTTCGCCATCTGCCAAAGATAGTGATTCGAGATGGAGCTGTGGATGCCATCTGTCACGGTGCGAGCCTCGCGGCGCCAGGTGTCTTGACGGTCGAAACGGGGATCTCGCCCGACGACTTGATCGCGATAATGACCCTCAAGGGAGAGCTCGTGGCCCTAGCTAGGGCTACGATGACCTCGAGGCAGATCTGCGATGTCGACCACGGCATAGTCGCCAAGCCAGAGCGAGTAGTGATGTCACCTGGCACCTATCCAAGGAAATGGAAGTAACGGCGCAAAAGTCCGCAGCCAAGCCTTCGCTGTCGGGAAAAGAGATATACTTGGGGGACAAATCAAAAATCGGGCCGGGGTACCCTAGCCAGGTAAGGGGGCAGCCTGGAGAGCTGCTGGTCCTTTGCGGGCCTCAAGGGTTCAAATCCCTTCCCCGGCGCCATGCCTGCGAATGGCTTAATAGAACATCCGACATTTACATAAGAGCGAGCGATGGACATGCCGGAGGAGTTCAAGCACATCGTTCGAATAGCGGGAAAGGACTTGGCGGGCGAGAAGCGTGTCCACTTAGCGCTAGCTGACTTGAAAGGCGTCAGCTTTGCGTTCGCCCGCGCGGTTGCCTATGCAGCTGGTGTCGACCCGTTCATGAAGTTGGGCAGCCTAAGCAAGGAACAGGTCGAGCGGCTGGAGGATGTCTTGCGTCGCCCTAAGGATTACGGTATCCCAAGCTGGATGTTGAACCGGCGAAAGGACTACGAGACCGGCGAGGACCTGCACCTCATAGGAGCGGACGTGGACATGGCGGTTCGCGCCGACATCGGTCGCGAGCGCCGCATACGCAGTCGGCGCGGCATAAGGCACGAGCTCGGCCTGCCCGTACGCGGGCAGAGGACGAGGACGACCGGGAGAAAGGGAATGACCGTCGGCGTTAAGCGTAAAGAGGTCAGGATACGCGAGGAGGCGGCCAAGGCCAAGAAGGGGGAGAAGGGGTGAGATCGTGAAGCGCCAGCGGAAGAAGTACCTCAGGCCATCCCATCCATGGGAAAAGGACCGCATGGACGCGGAGGACAAGTTGCTGCGCATGTACGGCTTGCGCCGAAAACAGGAGATATGGAGGGCCGAGACGCTCCTTAGGAAGATCAGACGTCAGGCGCGGCGCCTGCTCGCGGCCTCA
>JAWCKY010000050.1:0-3033 GCA_038851365.1 Hadarchaeales archaeon (SeqCode) | reverse complement strand
GATTTGGGCTTGCACCATCATCTCCCCTTTTATTTTCCACTTAGTTTAAATATTGGGTGAATAATGGGTTAAGTAACGTGTTTCCGCAATTCGTTGAAAAAAATCCGCAAGTCAGTCTTGTGGACGGGGTCCGTTTCGGCCGAGATCTTGTCCCTTAATTTTTCCATAAATGTTTGTAAGCCTTGGCTCTCGTTTAGCAGCCTTTGAATTACCTCGCGAAGCTCGTGCGGATAAACTAGATAAGCCATAGTTGAGGAAAATGAGTCCCATATTAGTTTTGTCTCAGCTTCTCGCATCTTTGGCACCTAGAGGTTCACCAACGTTTCCTTTATGGTTTCCATAACTACTACAGTTCTGACGTTTTTAACGGGATCGAAGGAATAAATATTTTCTTTGATGAATTTATTAAGGCTTTCGAGATCTTTAACCCGGATTTTTATCATTAGATTATGGCCTCCCGTTGTGCGGTGGAGCTCACAAACCTCATGAGACTTGGAAAGACGCGAGATAAGCTTTTGCATGCCTTGAAAATCGATATCGACGCTCACAAATGCTAGAAGTCCTCGGTCAAGTTTTTTGGGGTCGATGATGGTAGTGTAGCCCTTAATAAGGCCCGAGCGCTCCAACAGTTTTATGCGCCTCCGAACCCCGGATGTGCTTAGCCCAACTTCTTTGCCCATTTTACTAATAGGTATGCGGGCATTGGCGTTTAACATCTTCAAAAGTTTTAGATCAACGCTGTCCAAAATTTCGCCTCCGACCCCTCCGTGCGAGTTTCGTCTTTTCATTATTTATTTTTTGCGTGTTCAATTTTGCGCATCTTTGACTTTCGAAGATTTTATTTTCCCAAGCTTGACAAGTTTTTGACATGTTGAACGCTGAGATCCTTTCGTTGGGAAATGAGCTCATCGAGGGCCTACGAACCAACACGAATGCGACATGGCTCGCGAGGGAGCTCACGCGGTTGGGCATCCGGGTGACCCGCATCACTTGCGTCGGGGACGAGCAAGGTGAGATAAGGGCTGCTATCGGAGAGGCCCTTGCTAGGAAACCGAGTGTGCTCATCATAACGGGCGGACTTGGAGCGACTCCAGACGATAGAACTCGCGAAGCTCTCGCGCTTGCTATGCGGCGAGGGCTGATTTTGAGTTCCGTAGCCCTTAAACTTGTGGAGTCGAGCTATAGACGCTTGAGACCATCGCGATCGGCAAAACGTGGGGGCCTGGTCCAGGCGAAAAAGAAGATGGCGAGGATCCCAAGAGGTGCAATCCCTTTGGCAAACCCAGTTGGTTTGGCACCGGGCATTAAGTTCAGACGCGGAGAAACTTTAATATTCTGTTTACCCGGCGTCCCAGCCGAGGCGAAGGCGATCTTCCGGACCTCCGTTCGGCATGACCTAGCCGAATTGGGCGGACAGGGGATGTGCAGCCGAACGATGCTAGTAAAGGGTATCGATGAGACGACGTTGGCCCCACTGTTGGAAAGGTTGGCCCATGTGTTTCCAAGCGTCGACGTTCGCTCTTATCCTTCGTGGCACACAAAGCCAAATCAAGATAATGTTGGTGGCTTCGACAGCCGAGGAAGTAAAGGCCGCGGCCGAATTCTTTGGACGTTCTTTAAAGGGATTTCGCGCATTGACCAGTCGGCATGACCACCGTTAACTTCTCCTGAACGATCTCACACGCGTTTACGAGCGACTTTCCCCAACGCGCGGGGTCATCGAATAGAAGAACTTTTTCATATCGGTGTCCAAATCTTCGCAGGTAGCTTGAAAGAGAATCAACCACTGTTCGCTTTTGGCGTTCATCCAGCTCCTGTGGTACTTGAAATTGTCCAAGCGGGTAAACATCCTCAAGCTCCTCCGGCACCACGCCGAAAGGAGGTATCAACCTAACCAAGTGAGTTCGATCCGGATATTCCAGCTTCGGTCGTTCCTTCTCGAACGCGGGTACTATGGCCAAGATCGGCAGAGCGGGTGGTTCGTAACGCTCCGCAAATCTTCGGATATAGCGCACAACCTCCGGGCGGTCTGCTGATTCGGGTCCTAGGTAAAAGAACGCGGATGGCTTGGTCACGGGATCGAAGCGTTCAATGAAATCGCGGTAGATCGCTAACCTGCGCAAGGCGTTCAAAAGCCTAGGATGGGCACGACATTTCATCTCCACGTATTCTAATAGCCGCCCCTCGACGATTGCCTGTCTTATCTTTCTGAGTTCTCCGAAGATAACGCTCAAATTGTGTTTGGCTAACAACTTGACGCGCTCCTCCCGTGAGGCTCCTTTTATTTCATCCAAGGTGTACTCGCTGCAGATGGGACATTCGCAGGGTAGGTAAGCTAAGTCGTTTAACTTCAGCGTCTTGTCCGGCGTGATGTACCTGTCATCCTTCGCGTACAGTACGTAAGCGGCGGAATCGAAAAGGTCACAGCCCATCGCGACCGCTAGTGGCAACATCATGGGATGACCGGCGCCGAATAGATGCGTTGGGCGTTCCAGTGGGAGGTTTTGTTTTGCGGTCATCACTAAATCCACGATTTCAGCATAGCGATATTCCTCGAGCAACTCCACTGGGCTACCTATGGCATGTAGTTGATAATCCAATTTTCCGATCTCCCTCGCGCATTCTGCTACTAGGTCATAAAAGGTCCCACCTTGAACTGGGCCACACCACGCCACTTTTGGGTTGGACCGGAGCTCGATGGCTTGTTTAGCTCGCTCCAGCGTTGTCCTGACGGTCTCAGCCGCGCGTCCTTTGTCCACTCCTATGCCGGTCGGTATGTCCAGTATTGTCGCGATATCTGGGGCAATTGCATCTTGGTAAAGCACGATCTCTTCCGGTTCGACATCGATCGTCCCGTAGCGTAAGATCTGATATCCCCCACTATCCGTCATTATCGGACCGTCGTAACGAAGTATTCTATGAACGCCTTGTTTTGTAGCCTTCTCGCCGTAGTGACGTAATATCAGATATGCGTTTGTTATCACAATCTCCGCGCCAAACTCCCGGCGCATCTCGCGAGGGGTCAGTACGATA
>JAWCKY010000049.1:0-6898 GCA_038851365.1 Hadarchaeales archaeon (SeqCode) | reverse complement strand
ATCGCCTTAGCCTGCAGTCTCCATAAAGCGTAGCCTGCGGCGGCTATGGAAAGAATTCCTATCCCCAGCTCGATGAGCATCCTCCTCGCGCTCCTCAGTTTTTATTTTTTTTCTTTTAGGGAAAAATATTTTTCGCTTTTATTCAAACCCGGGCAAGTGGCGCTTTTGTTCTTTGAAGGGGTAAAAACAAAGGTCACGGATCGGGCAATTTCCACATAGGGGTACACGCGCGCGACAGTACCGTCGACCGTGTTGTATAAGCAGGATGTGCGCTTCTCCCCTGCGGCCGCTTGGGATGAGGGCTTCAAGCTTTGCTTTAACGCCTTCATAGCCATCCTCGGCGCTCGTGAAACCAAGCCTTTTCGATACCCTGAAGATATGGGTGTCGATCGGCAGCACATCGCGCCCTCCCGCAAACAGCAAAACGCAATCGGCGGTTTTGAACCCCACGCCCGGTAATGCTAAAAGTTCTCGCCGCGCTTCTTCAACGGGTTTGCGAATAACCTTTCGGAGATCGCCGCCATATTTCTCGCAGACAATTTGGGCTATCTGCTTCAACCGCACGGACTTCATCTGGTGTAGGCCGGCCGGTTTTATCAAACGTTGGATCTCCTTTGGGTCGGCTTGGGCGAGTTCTTCGGGCCTTTTAAACTCCTGCGTCAAGCGATCGAACGCCAGTTTGGTGTTGCGCCAGTTGGTATTCTGCGACAGCACCGTCTGCACGAGTACTTCAAATGGGTCCTTGCTTCGATATTTCCAAAGTTGGAACTCCGCGCTCAGGCGGTCGAGTATTTCGATGATTCGCCAGCGGTCGTCCATGGGCGGCCCTCGGCGATGTCGGATATTCGTCATTCCTCTACCGCTACCCCTTAAATTTTGGGGCTAGTTTATCATTTTGTGGGATAAGGTGAACATAGGGTTGACTTACGTCGTTTACCTTATGCTCATCTTGGGTTCCTTCACCTTCGGGTTTGAGGCCCTTCTCCTCGGCTTGGGAGGGCGGCTTTTCGTGCTTTATCGCGAAAATCGCTCGCGCGCACTCAAGCTGGCGTTATCGCTTGGGCTAGCGATCGCATGTCTGTCGATCGCCATCTCGAGCCTACTCGGCTTACAGCTTATACACTTATGCGCATCCGTGCTCGCGTGCACGCTACTCCTGAGTTTGATCGTCGGCCGTTGTAAGAAATTCGTAAGAACACCAACCCCCATGCCTCCGCCCATTGCCGACGACGAAATTAAAAAGATGCTTAACAAACACGGTCTGTGCGAATTCAAGGAGGAAGACGAAGTCAATAGCAAGAGCTAGTTTCCCGCGCCTCTCGTGGTTTGGCTTCCCCCATCAGCAAGGGGTGGGAAAAATTTTTTAAACAACAAAGAGTTTAGTGTGTGGACACCAAGGGATCATCATGGGGCAAAAACGTGGGAAGATCGCGGAGCCTATTAAGTGGGTCGTAGAGGATTCTGAGCGCAAGGAGGTTTGGTGGCCTTCCCCGGAGCTTAAGAAGAGGGCTTGGGTAAACGATGAGTCGATATATGAACAGGCCGATAAGGATCCGATCGCTTTTTGGGCCGCTCGGGCTCGGGAGGGGCTGCACTGGTTCAAGGAATGGGACAAGACCTACGAGCAGGATCCGCCATATTTCAGATGGTTCATCGGTGGAAAGATAAACGCCTCGTACAACGCCGTCGATAGACACATAAGCACCGAGAAGAGGTACAAGGCAGCGATTATATGGGAACCCGAGCCCATCGACGAGCCGGCTAGGGTGTTGACGTATTATGACCTTTATCGTGAGGTCAACAAGTTCGCGAACGTCCTGAAGTCGTTGGGCGTCGGGAAAGGCGATAGGGTAGGCATCTATCTGCCCATGATACCCGAGGTTCAAATCGCCATGCTTGCGTGCGCCCGCATAGGGGCCATACACAGCGTCGTCTTCTCGGCCTTCAGCGCCGACTCCCTGAGGTCCAGGTTGATGGACGCCGAGGCCAAGGTCCTCATCACCGCAGACGGCTACTACCGACGTGGCAAGATCATCAACTTGAAGGCGGAAGCTGATGAGGGGGTGAAGGGAACCCCCGTGCAAAAAGTCGTCGTTGTAAAGAGGGCGGGCCTCAACGTTCCGATGCTCGAGGGCAGGGATCTTTGGTGGCACGAGTTGATGAAGGATGCAGCCGCTTACTGTGAGCCGGAGCCAATGGATAGCGAAGATATATTATTCATCCTATACACAAGCGGCACCACGGGCAAGCCCAAAGGTGTGGTCCACACCACCGGTGGATACCTTGCCCAAGCTTACTGGACGACTAAGTGGGACTTCGATATCCACGACGATGACTTGTTCTGGTGCACTGCGGACATAGGGTGGATCACCGGCCACACCTACGCCTGCTACGGTCCCCTCCTGCTTGGTGCCACGATGCTCATATACGAGGGAGCCCCCGACTACCCCGAACCAGATAGGTGGTGGGCGATAGTCGAGAAGTACGGCGTAACTATATTTTACACCGCCCCGACGGCGATAAGGATGTTCGTGAAGTACGGCGAGGAGTGGCCGAGGAAGCACGACCTCAGCAGCTTGCGGATACTGGGCACGGTAGGCGAGCCAATAGACCGCGAGGCCTGGCTTTGGTACTTCTACAATATAGGCGGTGGAAGGTGTCCTATCATCGACACGTGGTGGCAAACCGAGACAGGTGGAACGCTGATAAACTCCCTTCCAGGTATAGGCCCATTTATCCCCACGGTCGCCGGCAGGAGCTTTCCGGGCACTAGACACGTGGTGCTCGACGAAAGCGGCAGGAGGGTAGGCGTAGGCGAGACGGGAAGTTTAGTCCAGCTGAGCCCGTTCGCGCCGGGAATGCTCAGGGGAATTTACAAGGACCCGGAGAGGTACAAGGAGCTTTACTTCGGTAAATACGGCGATGAGATCTATTACACCCACGACGGGGCGAAAGTGTGGGATGAAATGTACAACATCCGCTTGGGAGGCAGGGAGGATGACGTGATGAAGGTAGCCGGTCACAGACTGGCGACAGCAGAAGTGGAGACGGCGCTTACGGATCACGAAGCGGTCGCTGAAGCGGCGGTCGTTCCTGCTCCTCACGAGATTAAGGGAGAGGTGCCGGTAGCGTTCGTGGTGCTGAAGAAGGGCTGGGAACCATCGGAGGCACTCGAGAAGGAGATAGTGGCCAAGGTAGTCAAGGCCATAGGTCCCACGGCCAAGCCCCAAGCGGTCTTCTTCGTGCACGATTTGCCCAAGACGAGGAGCGGCAAGATCATGCGGAGGATACTTAGGAGCTTGATGAGGGGCGAGCCCGTCGGAGATACTACAACGCTCATGAATCCGGAGGTCGTGGAGGAGTTAAAAGCGAGGGTCGCTGGGGCGGCTTCTAAGTAATTTCGATGACCCAAGCGGTGCTTTTACCAATGGGAAAGTTTTGCATAGCGCTTGTCGAGTTTTTCTACCAGCTCCTTTACCTCCTTGATTTCGGCAGCGTAAGGGCCTAGGTCCGCGTGCACGGCTCGCCAGAGCTCGTCTAACTCGCGCGCGCGATTTCCACGTTCTCGATACTTAATAGCTTGAATCAGCATGGATAGATAGTCAGCCGCGTGGACGATCTTCGCCTCAAAGGTGCGCTTCTCCGAGTACTCCTGCCAAAGTTTCATAAGCGTTTGTTGATCGGGTAGGCCGGTGAGGAGATCTTTCATCGCCTTGCCCTCCATTTGTTTTTTGGTTCCTGGTTCTCCCAAATACTTCAAGGCCGTGTAGGGAAAGTCCGCAACCATCACTTCTGCCCAGTCATGCAGAAGCGCCATGCTGAGGGCCCTTTCGACATCTAGTTTGCGGCCACCGCGCTTTGCCTCGTCCGCTAGCAGGAGCGTGATCGCCGCCACCTCGAAGGTATGCTGTGCAACGTCTTCGACTTCGTTCAATGGTACATTGCACAGCAGCCAACCCGTTCGGGGTATACGCTTGAGGTCGTTAAGCTTTTCCAAAAACTCGCTCAGTTTCAAACTACCACCAACTTAGCCTGCTTAACGCCCCGCATGGCTCCGATGCGGTCGACAAGCTTGCGGATTTCGTCCGCCGCTCCTTTCACGATAATGACCTCTAGGCAATTCTTGGCATCGACGTGCAAATGTTGGACGGCGCTTATCACCTTCGAATGCTGGTGCTGGATGTCCATGAGTTCGTCCACCAACCCCCTGATGTCGTGCTCGTAAAGCACCATGATGGCCCCCAGTTGTTCACCCTTCAACTCGCTCCTCCACTTGTAGTTCGCCAAGAAATCGCGAAGGGCGTCCCTGACGGCTTCCGAGCGGCTCGCGTAGCGTTGAGCCCTAAGTACGCGATCGAGCTCGTCGAGCAGCTCACAAGGCAGGGTGAGACTCACGCGAGCTATTTTCGAAGACATGATGGCACAATTGAATTTGCAAGATTTGGACATTTATGTTTTGCCGGAACTCAGCGCTTTGGGCGAGGTCTCGAAAGGAAGACCGCGAAACCCCAAATGGCGAGCACTGGGATGAGCATCACGATTCCGAGCATGATCCCGCTAGCGATAGCTCCTTCCGTGGTTACTTGTATGAATTCCCCTCCCTCCTGCAGGTATCCGAGCACGTGGTCGACGAATATCATCACCGTTGCTCCCCAAAGCATCAGACTCAGCATTCCTAGCTTGTATTTCCTGACGCCCAAAAGCCTCAGCACCGTTACCAGAGATGCCGCGATCAATGTCGTTATAAGCCACATGCTCATGCCTACCTACGGATACCCAATCTCGTTTCCATCGTCGTCTTTATCAAGTTGAGCCGCGGGGCGATCGTCAGCATGCCTGCCCAGAGAAGAGTACATGCTAAGGCCATTGGAACTCCGATCCGAACCATTTCCGGCAGGACTTCAGATAGTCCGGCAGTCAAGAAGGGCGGATATGGCACGATTTCTCCGTGAGCTAAATGTTCGACCGCCAACATCACCACGCCGCCCCACAGTAGAGCGTTTAGCCAGTTTATGTTGTACCTCGTCGGGAACTTTTTCCTGAACAGCGTGGTTATCACGCCCAGCGCCATGGGAATGAGGAAACAAGCCACCTTTTCACCTCTTGCTTTTGTAATACTTTTCCATATTTAAATATTACCACATTCGATGGTAAAGCGCGAAAGAATTTTTTGTAATTCAAAAGAAAAGGCATAAATCGACGAAAATCTACCGTAATCCGGTGAGGTGAATGGAAAAAGAACCCGTTGAGAAGAAACTCGTAGGGAAGGTTACCCACTACTTTACGAAGATCGGGGTAGCGGTCGTTGAGTTGACTGACGAGTTAAAGATAGGCGACAGGATTTCCATAGAGGGCGCAACCACGAATTTTCAACAGGTCGTGGGCTCCATGCAGATCGAACATAAAGACGTAAAGGTCGCTACGGCTGGGCAATCAATAGGTCTGAAGGTCGACCAAAGGGCACGTGAAGGGGACCTCGTCTACAAGATCATTTAGGCGGTTAGATCGAGCTTAAAGAGCAGAATTTTCGCCTTTCTTATATTTTCAGGAAGATTCCTGCAGTTCTTACAAAGACCCATAGTTTTGGCGATCAAATCGCGATACCCTAAGAACTTCTCCCTTTTTTCCAGTATCCTATTTAAGGTTCTCTCGAGTTGGGGAGCCGGCGCGAAAGTGCTTCCGCATGCTGAGCATCGCTGCAGCTTTATCTCGGCGCCAGCCCCGATCGCTTTTCTATCTTCAGTCGCTCGCGGGCGCTCGACCCCAAGCTCCACCGCCTCCTCCGGACAGACCTCCTCGCAGGAGGCACAGGAAATGCACTTTTCGTATTTGAACTTCACCTTTCGTTCGTTGCCTTCGTCGACCATCTCTATTGCTCCAGTCGGACAAACCTGCACACAGGCTCCGCATCCGGTGCACTTCTCCGCGTTAATATTTGGCATTCCCCGAAAGCCACTGGGCACCTCCCAAGCTTTTGACCCCAGCTTTAAAACGTCGACGAGAGCCTCGACGATGGCGTGGGGGCTCGGAGGACATCCAGGGACATATGCGTCCACGTGAATTATTTCGTCCACCATGCCGTCCACGCTATAAGAGCCCTCGAAGGCCTCGCCGGACAGGGCACAAGCGCCGACGGCGATGGCTAGCCTAGGTAGCTTCAACCTTTCGTATACTTCTTTAAGCATATCTCGCGTCTTGACCGTCGGTACCCCTGTGATGATAAGCACGTTGGCCTCACTTGGGTCCCCGACGAGCTTTATCCCCAACTCTTCTAACCCGAACCTTCTCGCAAATGCGCTGAACACTTCGATGTCACATCCGTTGCACGAGCCTACGTCGAGACGATAAACGTTGACCTGCCTCAAATCCCTCTCCTGAGCTCCGACAGCTCCACCTGATGCTTTTTTCCGGTTCGTTGATCTACAAGCGTCAGACGATTTGTGCAGGAGATGCAGCGATCTATACTTTCTAAGATCAAGGGAAGGTCACTCAACCTCTGCCCCTGCAACATCTCAGGGAGGCTGCGCTCGTTCATGTAGGTGGGCGTTCTGATCTTTACCCTCTCGGGGATGTTCGTGCCGTTCGACTTGATGAAGTAAATCAATTCGCCTCGCGGTGCTTCCACCCTCCCAACTTCTTCCTTTTCCTCCGGCGGCTCACCAACTTCGGCCACGATGTTGCCAGATGGTAAATCCTCCAATAGCTGCAGTATGATCTTGATGCTTTCAAAAGTTTCATTTACCCTAACAAGCGTCCTAGAAAGTACGTCCCCCCCGTCCTCCACCTGCACCTCGAAGTCTACCTCTTCGTATGCGGCGTAAGGATCGTCCCTGCGAACGTCGCTCTCAACGCCGGATGCCCTCAAAACGGGCCCCACGACACCTAACGCCAACGCTTT